>NZ_PYCI01000075.1:0-30904 GCF_003015105.1 Chroococcidiopsis sp. CCALA 051
TGATTAAATCTCATCCCAACTACCAAAGTCTACGTTCCTACGGCACTATCGCCGCCTGATTCTGTCCGATGTATTGACTAGTTGATGGATAAGTATTATTGCGATTGGCTATTACAGAAGGCATTTTCACAATTTCTTCTGCCCCATTAAATTGCTTTGAAACCCGATTGAAGTGAACCACTTTAAACAAGTCACTTTCTGGCTGAATCGGTTGTAGGAATTTCACTAATCCGTAGTATCGCCCCGTAACTTGCACGGGATCGTGAGAGATGTACAAAATGTGTGGTGTAGTGTCGGGATTGTTGCCTTGTAACTGCACGACAACAGGTTCTTGTAGCATCACTATTACATCATCGTGGGGATGCGAACCTGCTAGCGATTCCAAAGGATTGACAAGTCGCCAGCGATTAATTCGAGTCGGATGAACGTTTCCCTGTTGACTGCTGTACTCTGCTTGAGCGCTGAAATGCACGTCTTTAGTTACTGCTTGGACGTATGAGCGTACCTCCTGTGACTCGTCATCAAGGCGCAAGATTACGACTTGTCCAACAAGATGTTGGAAATCGCCAGGTGCATGATGTACTTCAAGCAACACTCCTTTCATAGCTTGCCGCTGGTCTTTGGCGGGCAGAATCAATCGTCCCATCCAAGGCGCGATCGGTCGGTAGTATTCTTGTGATACCGATTGATGGATGGGATAAGATTCAGGTCGATTGAAGGCTGCTTGCCGATACCGTTCGTAATTACTCAACTGCCGAGGAGTTGCCCGATCTCCATCATCAGCAGTACCTTTTAAGATTCCTATTACCCAATCGATAGTTTGTTGCAAGTAACTGCGACCATCGGGTAGAGACTGTTTTGGGTCCATTAATCCTCCTGGTAGTTGATGCCCGACTGGACCAAGAGAAATCCGGTTCACTTTGCCCAATCGCTTCGCACGATTCCAGTAAGACAGGAAGAAGATAGCCCAACGTCCAGGGAACATCACGCACATACGCTCAACCATATCTTTGTCCCCAACCAGATGATAAAGATGTTCGAGTCTCAGGACATTGATATTGCCACTAATAACTCCTCCCAAGGAAATGACTTCGATTGGCGCAATCAACGCCTGCCGCAAAAACGGGGCTACTGCTGCTGCCATTTGTCCGCCACCACTAAAACCAATTAGAGTAATCGGTAAACCGCTATTAGGTTGGTAGCCGTGTCGGATTAGGGCTTGATATATTACCCTAGCAATTCCCAGGTTGTAAATGGGTCCGTAGCGTTTGTCAGCAGAAACCGCAACGACCAAAACGTTGCGAATGTTGACTAAGTAACCAAACAAGCTGGCAGGATTTTTTAGTCGAAATCGGTCAGCCATGCGCCAAAAGAATGCCAAAGGACGATTTCCTGTCAGTGGGTTATTACGGACTGAGTAGGGCATGATTCCTTTGATTAGCACCACGTCCTTTGGTAAGACGGGTGCTAAAGAGTCCAGAAACTCTTGAATATCTGGCAAATACTCAAATGTGGACTGACCAATGCCATCGAGATAAATTACATAGCGTGTGACTTTTTGTTGTGGGGTTGGTTGCGATTTCCCCTTGAGATCGGGCGTAGTGTCTATGCGATCGCCATACCAACCCGCCCACCAACTGAGGGCTTCCAGGGGAGCTAGGAGTGCAGCAGCTACAAGGGCGATAATGCCGATCCATACCAAATCGAAGACCAGTTTAAATATAGCGCCCAAACTTCCATACCAGGCGAACCACCAGTAGTGAATTGGTGAAAGCAGGACGATCGCCGCAAAAGTTACACCAGTCATAGTTAGTATGGCAGGTAATTGCTGAGCTATCGTACTTAGCCTCAAATGGCGATTTGTGGCTGTTGTGTTGGTCTGGGGAGCAATCGCTGCATTACTACTTTGGGAAATCGAAGCGGAAAGGAGCGATCGCTCCTTCACATGGGCGATTGGCTGTTCAACCTGCCCGATTATTTCCTCATCCATCCCAGGGGAGGTGACTGAATTTCCTGTTTCTGGTGCGCTCAGTGCTGTTAAATTAGTCGCAGACAAAGAGCGTAATCTTCTGTGCAAAATTGCCAAAAGCTGTTGACGTTTAGTGACTAGCTCTACACCTGCCACCTGGGAAATCACCCAGCGACCGAAAGAGGCAATCGGCTGTCCAATAGTTCGCTGCATGACCCAAAGCGTCACCCATCCCAAGGCTACAGTCCCAAATGCCTGCCATACACCCGTATTGCTTGCAGCTGCAATGCCTACCACCATTGCCAGCAAGTGCCACAGCGACAAAAGTGATAGGAGCGGTTCTCCAAAGTAAGGCATCGCCCCAAAAAGGCTAAAGAGCAGCGGTGCGTAGCTAAATCCTAAAGTGCGTGCCACAACACCAAAAGGAGCTTCGACTGTAAATGGAGCGAAGCCAATCAGCCAGGTACTCAAAACCAGGAAAACGTAACCAAACGCAAATACAACTGCTCCAGTTAGCAAACTGAAAATGAAGCGCACTGGTTTGACACGGTTGATAAATAGAATAATGCTTTGAGCAGTAACTTGGGATAAACTAGCAGCCAGAACAACAATTAGTGCTACTGTTGAGCCATGAGGCAAAGTGTTAATTTGCTCAAACGCTTCAAACTTCAGAGCAAGCACCCATCCCAGTAGTTCCCAAAATCGGTCGAGGGCAGTTTCATTCATGGCAGATGAAGTGAAAAAGCGCTGTTCTATGGGCGAATAACTAAGCGCCAATAACTAGAAGCAGCAACGTTGCTGGCAAGTCTGAATTTTAGCACGAGTCAATTTATTAATTTGTCCCTAAAATCCGCCGAAGTTGTAACCAATTCCTACCGATATTCCCACATCTGTGTCATCGCCAAAAAGCGCATTCACAGCAGCATTTGCGGTGAATTGACTACCTAGAGGAACATCTAAACCACCAGTTAGTAGAAAGCCAACGCTAGAGTCTTCGCCAGTTTTAATGCCGATGCCAGCTCCCGCGTAAGGGACTATCGAGAACGTTTCGTCTAAGGCTTCTGCTCTTTGCAGGTTAAAGTCGTAGGTGATGGGAATCAGAATCGCTGGATCGTCTATAATCACCACTGTTGGTCGTACTGATAAGTAATTTAACAATCCAATTTTGCTAAATACCGCAACGTTAGTGCCGTCGCCCAAAGCCGAATCACCAGTCAGACCAAAGTTAGCAGCAACTCCTAAGTAGCTGGAAACCCCACGGGTGGCTCGACCTGGCTGAACATCGGGAGTTGGGGCAGTAGTTTCAGTTGGAGCGGTTTCTTCAGGAGTAGTTGGAGTTGGAGGGGTTTGGCTGACAGCACCAGGTCCACCCACAATATAATTAGCAGCTGCCACATTCACAGGCAGTGGTTGTGTTTTTCCCAGCCGGACTAAGGCTTGATACAAATGTGCTGCCGCTTCTGCACGGGTTAGAGGTGCTTGTGGATTCAGCGTTTTCACATCTGGATAGTTGACAACGACATTGGCTTGTGTTGCTGCTGCGATCGGAGCAAGGGCGTAGGTTGGAATCTGCGTAGCATCTGTGTAGTAGGTGTTAACAATGTTCGTTGCGCTTTCACTAGGAGTCAACTTCAGACCATTCGCTAAAGCAGTTATTGCCTGAGCTTTGGGAATTTCCCGATCTGGTTGAAACGTATTATCAGGATAACCATCCATGAATCTGCCTTCATAGGCTGTTGCGATCGCCGTAGCTGCCCAGTAGTCAGTAGGAACATCTGCAAATCCACCTGGACTTAACTGCCGCACTGGATTAGGATTAACAGCTTTTTGAATCATTGCAGCGAACTCAGCTCGGCTCACGGGCTGTTCTGGTCTAAAAGTGCCATCAGGAAAGCCAGCGATCGCATTAGCTGAGGTTAGGGCTTGAATAAATGGATACGCCCAATAGTTAGGATCTACATCAGTAAAGCTAACTGCCTCAGTTGGTGCAGTTGGATCTGGTGTAGTCGAATCTGGGGTACTGGGAGGAGGTTGAGTGGCTTGAGCCACCTCAGAAGAAGTAGATGTAACAGACGTAGATGCTAGCTGGTCAGACAGTCCTGCTGCTCTAGTTGCTGTTGTGCCTGGAGTCGGCACCTGGGTGAAACGAGTTGGAGTAATTGTTTCTGACCCAGCTTTAGCCCCACTTGCTAAAACGGTGACTGTAGCTAGACTCACCACACAACAAAGCCGACAGTAAGAAATAGCGTTCATAGTCGCTGCTAGATAAAGTTAAGTTAAGAAATAACGTGCTAAGCTTTTGTTCGCCAAGCATCCAGTTAATTTAACTAGTTATCAGCAATAATTGCTTTCAGAATCCCTAATTTGACAGATTTTACTTAATTGACAGCTAAATTTTGCTTCAGGATTTTCGTGCGATTTGTCACAGTAGTACTTATCGTTCGCCCAATCGCAATGGAAATTCCAGAACTGGAGATGTTGTAGAGGTGTTATAGAATTTGAGCTGGATGAAATGTCGAGTTATGTCAGTAAAAAGGAGAATCTGCAATCATTGTGGCATGAAATGCGATCGCGCAACTGGAAAAGTTCTCGCCTACGTATTCGGCGATTGTAATTTTGAGAGTATTTCTGCAACTAAAAGCACTGCGATCGCCTTTTGTTATTAACTGTTTCTACATGGATAACTGGGGTATATGCGAACATCATCTGAAAACAGTAAAACATTGAATTAGTAAATAAACGACTAAGAAAATAGAAAACAAATATTTAAACTTACGGCTAAAAATCAAATGTTCAGTACAAATAACTTGCTTTAGGAAAGCAAGTTTCATGCACGATATTATGACTAAAAAATTTATTAATTAATATAAAATAAGCTTGACATTTGAATAACTGATTATTTTTTAAATAGCTATTAGAATCTCTGTCCTTAGTTAGAAGATTGGTGATGTAGTAACACTTATCGTTAGTTCATCAGAACAAAAAGAAATTTTCTACTAACCATAGTCCGCACGCTACTATGCCCAATCCCAGTGAAATTCTGATGGACAAAGCAGCCCAGACTCGATATCCGATTCACGATCTGCTGCGGCAACGCTGGAGTCCTCTGGCTTTTTCAGATCGTCTAGTTGAACCAGAAAAGTTACACAGTGTCTTAGAAGCAGCAGGCTGGGCGGCTTCTTCTTACAACGAGCAGCCTTGGAGTTTTATTGTTGCAACTTCAGAAAATCAAGTTGAATTTGAGCGTTTGCTCAGTTGCCTAGCAGAGGGAAATCAAGAATGGGCAAGGAACGCTCCTATCCTGATGCTCTCAGTAGCAAAACTCAACTTTGAATACAATGGCGTGGAAAACCGTCACGCTTTTCATGATGTTGGCGCAGCATCTACCACTTTAGCAATCCAGGCAGCCGCACTAGGGTTATTGATTCACCAAATGGCTGGATTTGATGTCCCCAAAGCCAAAGAGATCTATAGCATTCCTGAAGATTACGAACCAGTTGCTGCGATTGCCCTTGGATATTTCGGAGATCCCCAAACTCTATCCCAAAAGTTGCAGCAACGAGAGAACGCCCCGCGAAAGCGCAAGCCTTTAGAAGAGTTTGTTTTCTCTGGTAGTTGGAATCAAACTTCACCTCTAGTTACAAATTAAAAAGAACATCTCAATCGCTACATAATGTTAGATAAATTCCACATTCGGGACGTAGCTGGCGATCGCGCAAGGCTATAGCAGTTAGCGTAAAAAGTATTTTGGAGGAATTGCAATGAAGGAATTAGCACTTAAAAATGCGCTGATCCCCGGAGCGAGTTCCGGCATCGGACAAGCGATAACTACGCTCACGCTTCGCGCTTCGCAATTCGACTAGCTACTGAAGGTTGCAACGTTGCAATCAACTACTGCAAGAGTCCTGAAGGTGCTGAAGAAACAGAAGAAATAGCAATGCAAAAGGCTTGCGGACAAGTCTCTGAATGTGGTGTGAAATCGCTACTCGTTCAAGGTGATGTTGCTCAAGAAGAAGACAAGCTGAGTCAGACAAGAAATCAATGAACGTTACACCACACTTGCCAAAAAACATCCTTACCATCAGGGCGCGTCTTGCAGAAGCACCGTGCTGGATCGAAGAGGAGCAATTACTGTACTGGGTTGATATATACAACCATCGAGTACATCAGTTCAATCCGGCTACTAATGCCCATCAATTTTTTGATGTGGGTGAAGTCGTAGGCTGTATTGCCCCCGCAGGAACTCATCGACTGATTATGGCTCAGCGCCGTCGCCTCGCGTTTTTAGATACTCGAAGCGGTGCGATCGCGCCAATTCTCACGATTGAAGATACCCCACCCGATACCCGCTTCAATGATGGCAAATGCGACGCAGCAGGGCGTTTTTGGTTCGGCTTAAAGGGCAATAACAAACCCACAGGTTGCCTCTATCGTTACGATTCAAATGGTTCTTTGCAGGTACTAGAGACAGGACTAACGATTCCGAATGGACTGGGATGGAGTCCCGATTGGAGTACTTTTTACTTTACTGATTCGTTCCTCAAAACCATCTACGCCTATGATTTCGATCTTGAAAGTGGCAGTCTCGCCAACCGTCGAGTATTCATTGATTTAACGGCTGAAACCTTTGAACCTGATGGATTAACTATCGATCGCGAAGGGTGTATTTGGTCGGCGATGTGGAACGGCTGGTGCATTATTCGGTTTGACCCCGATGGTAAAGAGATGATGCGAGTGAAAATGCCTGTTGTGCGTCCAACTTCCTGCACTTTCGGGGATCGAGATCTGACGACGCTTTACATTACGACAGCATCAGTGGGTTTGAGTGAGGCAGAAATTCAAAACAGCTTCTACTCTGGCGACTTGTTTAGCCTACCAACCAGTACCTCTGGCTTGCCCGCTCATCATTTTGGGGGATGAAAGGCAATTTTTGGGTCAAGTTTCACTTCATGAGATAGATTCATGGTAGTTTGGCAGCAAGGGAATGAATCGATCGGCCAGTCCAACTTATCCATCACTTCAAGTGAAATTGATGCTGTTCTATTCGATCTAGATGGAGTACTCACCGCTACCGCAAAGATTCATGCTGATTGTTGGAAACGGACGTTCGATCGATTTCTCCAGCAACAGGCTGAAAAGACGCATGAACCGTTTGTACCCTTCGATCTTGAAAATGACTACAAACAATATGTTGATGGGAAGATGCGCTATGTTGGCACTCAAAGTTTTTTAGAGTCGAGAGGAATTCATTTGCCTGATGGAAATCCATCTGATTCTCCAGGCTATGATACAGTTTGCGCCCTGGGAAATCTTAAGGATAGTTTTTTCGACGAGGTACTTCACGATCGAGGAGTTGAAGTATACGAAGGTTCAGTTGCATTGATCCATCATCTGCGCCAGCAAGGATTCAAAACAGCTGTTGTTTCATCGAGCCACCATTGCCAAGCTGTGCTTCAGGCTGCTGGAATAGAGCGGCTGTTCGACGTTCTCGTTGATGGAAATGTATCAGATCGATTGCACTTAGCCGGAAAACCTGCGCCAGATGCCTTTCTCCTGGCAGCAAAACAACTTGGGGTTGAACCAAAACGAGCAGTTGTATGCGAAGATGCCATTTCTGGCGTTCAGGCAGGTCATGCTGGTGGATTTGGACTAGTGGTTGGGGTCGAGCGCCAAGGAAATGCCAATGCACTCTGGGAAAATGGGGCTGATATTGTTGTCCAAGATTTAAGCGAGCTGCTTGATTCCAGTGCCTAATCGGGGTCGAGCAAAGTTGAACAAGGAGAAATAATGCTACAGCGCGAACCTATAAATCCACCTAGATACGTTTATCCCCCCGATCCTTGGCGATGGGTCGAAAAGCAGTTCTATCCCCATTTCCTAGCACAGATGGAAACATTGTTTACTACAGCCAACGGCTATTTGGGAATGCGAGGGGCTTTTGAGGAAGGCGCTCCTGTCTGGCAAAATGGCACATTTATTAATGGCTTCTATGAATCCTGGCCCATTGTCTATGGTGAGTCAGCTTATGGCTACGCTAAGACGGGGCAAACTATCGTAAATGTCACCGACAGCAAAGTTATTAAGCTGTACGTTGACGATGAACCGTTCTACCTCCCTACAGCTCATCTAGTCAGTTTTGAGCGCTCCCTCAATATGCAATGCGGCACTCTCGATCGGGAAATCGTATGGGAAACACCATCTGGCAAGCAAGTTTCTATCCGATCGCGTCGGCTGGTTTCATTTGTGCATCGGCATCTAGCAGCTATTTCCTATGAAGTGACTCTTCTGGATGCTAAGGCTCCCGTCGTCATCTCCTCAGAAATGCACTATGAACCCACCACTAGTGCCAGTGAAGGAGATCCTCGCCTCGCTAAGGATTTCAAAGAGCGCGTCCTGTTGCCCCAGCAGCACTACATCAAGGAGCGTCGCATTTTATTGAGCCACATCACCAGAAACAGCCAAATGACCCTGGCGTGCGGTGTTGAGCATTCGTTTGAAACCGAATGTCCTTACTTCTATAACGGCGATTGTTCAGAAGATGATGGCAAGGTAGTCTTTTGTGTGGATGCTCAACCAGGTGTCCCGATTCGACTGATCAAGTACATGACTTATCACACCTCCCGCCGTTGTCCTACCCAAGAGTTGTGCGATCGAGCCGAACGAACGCTCGATCGCTCTATAAGTCATGGTTTTGACGATCTGCTAGCAAGCCAAAGACAGTATCTGGATGATTTTTGGGATCGTAGCGATCTCAAAATTGACGGCGATCCGACTCACCCCGATGTAACCCCAGAGTTGATGCAACAAGTGCTGCGCTTTAATCTGTTTCACATCCTTCAAGCATCAGCTTGTTCTCAAGGAGCAGGTGTCGCATCTAAAGGACTTACAAGCCAAGCCTATGAAGGGCATTACTTCTGGGAGATGGAAATCTATGTCATGCCTTTCTTGACTTACACAGCCCCCCGTATTGCCAAGAATTTGCTACTGTTTCGGTACAGTATCCTGGAGCAGGCGCGACAGCGAGCATGGGAAGTCAACCAAAATGGAGCGCTCTTTCCTTGGAGAACGATTAATGGTGAAGAAGCATCTGCCTACTACGCGGCTGGAACTGCGCAATATCACATTGATGCAGACATCGTATATGCCTTGAAGAAGTATGTTGAAGCGACGGGGGATGAGGAATTTCTCTTCAAAGAAGGAGTAGAGATCTTGGTCGAAACAGCTCGGATGTGCTATAGTTTAGGGTTTTTTTCTCAGCAAATGGGCGGTCAGTTCTGCATTCATGGTGTCACAGGACCTGATGAGTACAACACTGTAGTCAATAACAATACCTATACCAATTTGATGGCGCGAGAGAACTTGTGGTACGCCGCCAAAACCGTTGAGACGCTGCGCGAGCAAAACCCAGACTGGTTCACTGTTCTAGTTCATAAAACCAATTTGGAACTTTCTGAGCTGGAAGACTGGAAGAAGGCGGCGGATAATATTTATCTACCCTTTGACGAACAATTAGAAATTCACCTCCAGCACGATGGCTTTCTAAATGAGGAAGTTTGGGATTTTGAGAATACACCTGCAAGTAAATATCCACTGCTACTACACTTTCATCCCCTAGTAATTTATCGGCATCAGGTAATTAAGCAGGCGGATATCGTGCTAGCAATGTTTTTATTAGGGCATGAGTTTTCACTCCTACAGAAGCGGCGTAACTTTGACTATTACGATTCTTTGACGACGGGAGACTCCTCCCTTTCTGTGTGTATTCAGAGCATTGTGGCAGCAGAAATTGGTTACATGGAAAAGGCGAACGCATATGCTAGGTATGCAGTGCTAATGGACTTGGGCGATGTGGCTGGGAATGTGAAAGATGGCTGTCATATTGCTGCTATGGGAGGAACCTGGATGGTGCTGGTTTATGGATTTGGCGGTCTGCGAGATTACAATAGTCGCATATCTTTCGATCCGAGATTGCCTAAAACTATCAAACGGTTGCAGTTTCCCTTAACTATTCGAGGGCAGCGGTTGGAGGTTGAAATCGATCGCCAATCGGTAACGTATTTGCTTCGACAGGGAACGCACTTAGCGATCGAGCATCAAGGTCAAGATATCCAGCTTTACGAAGGGAATCCGGTGTCAGTAGAACTGAAGCCTGTTGTTGAACTAAAAGGAGGAGCTATCAAGACAGATTGCCTTCAAATCTGACGATGAATAGGGAGAATACCCTGCAAGCAGTGAATAAATTTCAACGGTTAGTTTCTCGCCTTGCCGCGCCGCCAAGGTTTAACGATCCAACTGACTCCAACCGCCCAGGCGATCGAAGCCATCCAGCCTGCCAAGATGTCGCGCTTGATAATGTACGCCCAAGTATAACCGCGTCCAACCGATAACTAAGACGAAAAGCGTCCCCACAGCCAAAACCCACCAGCGCCATCGGCTATCCCAAGTCAAAATTACTAAAACTGCCACTAACGTCATGCAAGACAATCGTATGACCACTGGGAAATCCATAGTCAAACTAGGCGTGCGGGTGACTCCCATAAGTGAGGACGCACTCGATGCAATAACACTTTCGCCGTCCGGTTAATGATAATACTGCCTACTAGGGTAGTTATCAGATAAGTTAGCGTTAGCGAAGCTTAACGAAGTTATCGCCACCTTCGGCGGACAAATAGCATCAGCGCGGTAACGGTAGCAATCGGAAACACACCCCAAAACACGCCTAACTTAGTTAGTGTCACTGCTAGGAAGTCTAGTTGAGGATTAGCCACGCTATGAATTGCTAATAAGATAGGTACATCCCAAGGGAAGCCGCCCTCGTTCTCCCAAACCTCCTCCGCCAGTTCTCCAAAAACCTGTAAGGGTAAATAAACCCCAACCAATAGCAGCAGCGGAGAACGCCAGTGCGTAACTAGCAATCGCCCAAGAAATGTCAGAAAAGATCGACAAAACTTCCAGATTCGTGCGTTAACCATTTAACTTATGACTTAACAAATATTACCCACCTTATAGTAGGTTCGTACTAAACAAAAGGACTTAAGATTAGTTAAATTGGCTGCTTAAGTACTTAGAGATTTGTGCCGTCGATGTCTACTCTACCCCAAACGCCCCAAGCCCAAGCTACTCCTCAAGATGAATACTTTACTTCCACAGAATTTTGACGAGCAATTACCTAAAAACTACTCAACAGCACTAGAGCTTGGTAGTAAGTCCAGGTTGTGAGGGGAATTGGCGGGTAAGATTTAATTAAGTTGTGAATTAGTAAATTAATTTGTCCGATATTGGTAAATCAACTCTCTATCCCAATAACAGTTGAGCAGAAATTGACTGCCGATGGTTGCCAAGCAATTCATTCCAAGTTGAGAAATTAATGGTTCTCATTTACCGTTTCTTCAAACAGTTGAGAGAATGCAAGGATGAGCAACAAAATTCTGGTGACAGGCGCTACAGGCAATGTTGGTTTTGAAGTCCTGCGCGAGCTTCGCGAACGGGGATATCCTGTCAAAGCTGCCGTGCGAAGTCATTCCACTTCACGCTCTAATTTACCTTCTTAATATAGAGTCTATTGAATTCGATTTTGAGCAACCCCAGACTTTTGAGCCTGCTTTTCGGGGGATTAATACATTTTTCTTAGTTAGACCTCCGGCGATTTCGCAGGTAAAGAAATACATTTATCCCGTGCTTACAATAGCTCAAGCAGCAGGTATCGAGCGCGTTGTCTTTTTATCTCTGCTGGGAGCAAAACGGATGGCGATCGTCCCCCACGCCAAGATCGAAGCATACATTAAATCTCTCGGTCTAGCGTATACCTTTCTGCGGGCAAGTTTCTTCATGCAAAACTTGAGTACAACGCATTGTCAGGATATTAGAGACAACAACGAGATTTTTGTCCCAGCAGGTAAAGGTAGGACGAGTTTCATCGACGTGCGGGATATTGCAGCTGTCGCCGTGAAGGTAATGACTGAACCAGGACATGAGAATAAAGCATATCCGCTGACTGGAAATTCGGCACTGGACTACTATGAAGTCGCCCAGATCTTTACAAATGTTCTATGAAGGCAGATCGTTTACACTAATCCTTCTATTTTCAAATTTGCGTGGAGGATGTATAAGAGGGGATTGAAAAAAGATTTGATTGTGGTAATGCGGTGTGCTCTGTTCAAGTTGAACAGAGCACGATTATAAGTCGCATGATTCCTGCTTCATCGAGTCCCGCCTGAGTGTCCCCAAGTCTTACAGATTCTCTACAGGCTGTCGGTTGTCGAGCGACTGGAAGAATACAGAGACACCCTCACAGCCATTCAAAACGGCGCGGCTGACAAGTGCGTGCAAATTCTAGCGGGAGAAGGGGCATCCTTGAAAGGCGTTTACCCATCTCAACCGCTTCTGCGCTTACAAAATGATAGAGTATCGGGGTCTAGTTCACAAAGCTGTTAGTGACAAGTTGAAATCTCAAGGATTTCTATAGTTGTTGCTGACATGCATACTATTATTTGGTATTTACGAGATTCAAGCAAGTTATCGGCAATTGCGATCGCCTCTCTTGACGCAGCAATTGCAGCAGGCGATTGCATTTATATATCATCTATCTCTGTGGTAGAGATTGCTTATTTAGTAGAAAAAATTAGGTTGCCGGAAGCCGCACTTAATCAGCTAATCGAAGCACTGTCCGATCCAAATATTGGTTTTGCTGTTGTTCCTTTATCGCTGGCGATCGCTCAAGCTATCCGTCAGCTTCCACGAGACATAGTTTCTGATATGCCAGACAGGATTATAGCTGCAACAGCATTAAATTTAAAATTACCACTCGTCACTCGTGATGAAAAAATTCGTGGGTTCCATTTGCTAAAGGGGGGGGATATTCTTCTTATTATGCTGATATACATTTAATTATTAATTGGGAAAAAGATGGAGATGAAATTAAAACCTTTAAAAATCCTCAAACAGGAAAGTTAGTTTCACGACCGCAAAACACTGATTTTTATTTTCGTCCAGGTTTGACATATCCAAGACGAACTCAAAGAGGGTTAAATATTAGAGTGTATCCCACAGGTTGCATATTTGCAGACAAAGGACCAGCAATATTTGCAGAAAACGATATACTCACATCTTTATTAGGGCTAATTTGCTACAGGCGAAAAACAAGCACCCGAACTTCCAGATCCCTTCGCACCGCTTCCAGCTTGTTCGCCTGGGATGCTGACAGATCAAAATGGCTTACCATTGCGTGAAACTCCACCTAACTACCCAATTCAAATTGATTGGAACGGCATCCTAGTAGACGACCCAGACCACCCTGATGATATTATCCGCCGCGTGCGGGATGTTTTAGAAGTCATCTGGGGCGACAAATCGGAAGCCATTGAAAAAGAAGCCTGCGAAATCTTAGAAGTCAAAGAATTACGCGACTACTTCCGCAAACCTGGTAACGGCGGCTTCTGGAGTGACCACATCAAACGCTACTCCAAGAGTCGCCGCAAAGCACCCATCTACTGGCTACTCCAATCCGCAAAGAAAAACTACGCTATTTGGATTTACTATCACCGCTTAGATAAAGATCTCCTTTTCAAAGCCCTAGTTAACTACGTAGAACCCAAACTGCGCTTGGAAGAAAGCAACTTACAACAACTCCGCAGCCAAAAAACAGCCGCAGGTACAGCAGGGATGGTCAAACAGCTAGAAAAACAAATAGACCGTCAAGAATCTTTAATTTCAGAACTACAGGATTTTCAAGACAAACTGCGTCGCGTTGCTAATCTTAACCTAGAACCCGACCTGAACGATGGCGTAGTCCTTAACATTGCTCCCCTATGGGAATTAGTACCCTGGAACGAAGCCAAAAAATATTGGTTAGAATTGACTGCTAACAAATACGAGTGGTCTTATGGAGAAAACCTCATCTAATGACTATTAACAAAAACTTTTACATATCTCCAGAAGATTATTTAGCAGGTGAAAGGGTAAGTCCGATCAAACATGAGTATAGACGAGGACAAGTTTATGCAATGGTGAGGGCAAAAAAACCTCATATCATCATTGCTGGGAACTTAGTGACGCTATTTAACAATCACCTAAATGATTCTCCTTGTATTGTTCTCACCTCAGATATCAAAGTCAGGCTTGAACAGGCAGACTGCTATTACTACCTAGATGTAGCAATAACTTGTGATGAGCGCGATCTCAATTCTACAGAAGATTTTATCCTTTTTCCCACTCTAAGTAGCTAGGTGGAATTAAACTTAAAACGCTCAAGTGAGTAGCCACCTGTTTCACTTCGCGTTTCCATTCCTTTGATAACTGCCATTGCTAAATCATACTCATCTTCAAGCATCTGTCCCGCAATTTCATGGGCTTTGAGTTGATGCCATTGGTCTTCAATCCGGTTCATCTGGGCACTGTAGGGCGGTAAAAAGAACAGGAATAAACCTTGCTCTTGCCAGCGTTGCCATTGTTGCCGCACGAGCTGGCGTTTGTGAATTGAGCTGTTATCCTGTACCACCACGGTCGAGCGTCCGGTTTGTTCAAGTGTGAGCGCCGCTTTTTCGGCAATCCAGTCGATAACTTTGATGTAACTTTCGCCATCGAATCCGCCCTGGGCGAGGGCATACTCAAAGTGCTGCTGCGGTTGCCACAGTCCCAGAATGCTGATGCGATTGCCGCGAGTAGGCACTTGTTCTAAACGTTTTTGCTGATTGACGCGACTGTAGCTATAGCTGACGGGGCTTTCCAAACAAAACCCTGCTTCATCCAAGTACTTCAGCTCGATGTGTCCCTCATTAGCTGCCAACTCTAGGGTGTCGAGGTCTGCCTGTTTGAGGTATTGCTGTTGCGGGTCTTGCTGGTGCTGTTGCGAGTGGCGGATGCGCTTCCATCGGAACCCCTTGTTTGCAGAATCCGCCGAATTCGATCTGGACTCAGTTCCACAGCTCGCTCTTGCTCCAGTTTCGCTGCGAGTTGGGCACTATTGTAGGTGCGTTGCTCCTGCTCCAGGCACTGTTCCAGAAACTTCATGTCCTCCTCGCTCCACTTCGGTTTCGCGCCGCGTCCAGGCGCATCCCATAATCCGCCTAATCCCCCTTGCTCCCACCGTCGCAGTGTCAGTCGCACCGTTTGTTCCTGGCATTCAAAGATCTTGGCAATGGTAGGCACGTTCCAGCCTTGTGCATTCAGCCGCACCATGTGAGCCCGATCTTTGATGTGTTGCGGCACACTGATAGCAACTCGTAATTCCTGGAGTGTGCGGTCTGATTCCTCGCTCAGGGTCATTCTTAATGGTGCTGGCATTGGCTCAAGGGAAACGATAAAATTGCTCTCCTTTCTATCTTACGTTTAATTACACCTAGCTACTTAGTAGTTGAAGTATTATCCCCCTCAACAGAAGCATTTGACAGAGGAGAAAAATTTGCCGACTATCAGACATCGCCATCTTTACAAGAATACGTGTTAATTAATCAATCTCAAATGAGCGTTGAGTGTTTCCACCTTGTAGACTCAGGAATTTGGGGTTCTCAAACTTATAGACAAGCAGATGAAGTCTACTTCGCTAGTATTGATTTTCGCTGCGATGTTGCCTCGATTTATCGCAAAGTCCCTGGAATTTAGAGGTAGCACAAATCAGCCTGTTGAAGTCATGGTACGCTCTTCACATTTATTTGCACCGATGCCAGATGTAATTTGCAATGACATCGCTTTTCTCGATCGCATTCATTTTTATATCCCTGGTTGGGAAGTACCCAAGATGCGGATTGAGTTCTTTACCGATCGCTATGGGTTTGTGGTAGATTACTTGGCTGAAGCATTACGAGAACTGCGCCGCCACAACTTTACAGAATTGTCGATCGCTACTTTTCCTTGGGTTCGCATTTAAATGCCCGCGATGTCAAAGCCGTCCGTAAAACTGTTGCTGGTTTGGTCAAATTCATTCATCCTAGTGGAGAAGTTGCCAAAGAGGAGCTAGCAGAACTGCTGGAGTTAGCGATCGAAGGTTGCCGCCGCGTGAAGGAGCAGTTGAAGAAAATGGGTTCCTTCGAGTATCGCCAAACCTCATCGATCCCTAAGTGAGTTAAAACAGTCACCCAGGCTCGATTTCTAAAGTTCCGCTCGTCTATAGCAATCCTATTTAATTCATGATGGAGCAGGCTTCTAGCCTGCGGCAGCTAGAAGCCTACTTTACAAATCATTTAGAACTGTTGACAATCATCCGATCCATGCTTCCAGCGTAGCCCCATAGCTTCACCTGTGCGGCAACCAGTGCCAAACAAAAATTCTACGTAGTCGGTGTAGTGATGATAGTACCGATCTGTCAGGGCTACTACAATCTCCTAAAAACGCAAAAACCCTCTCCATTAGAGGGTTTCATCTAAAGCCCGTGATGAGGATTGAACTCATGACCTCACCCTTACCAAGGGTGTGCTCTACCACTGAGCTACACGGGCAAATTTATTCTTTTTGTGGATATGGGCCGAGCTGGATTTGAACCAGCGTAGGCATAGCCAACGGATTTACAGTCCGCCCCCATTAACCGCTCGGGCATCGACCCATTGAATCCACCGATTCACTATAGTAACATGAGCTATCTGAGATGACAAGGCTTATGTGAGCAATTCTCCAGTTTCTTGCAAAGAATGCAGACGGTGGTAAATTCCGGCGTGGTTTAATAGCTCTGTATGACTGCCAACTTCCGCAATCCTACCGCGATCGAGGACGACAATTTTATCTGCTTCCCGCACTGTACTGAGACGGTGGGCGATAATGATGGTAGTGCGAGTACCGAGAATCGAGCGCATGGCTAGCTGAATCGATCGCTCTGATTCGTAATCCAGGCTAGAGGTAGCCTCGTCAAAAATTAGAATATCTGGGTTTACTAACAATGCTCTAGCAATTCCTAATCGCTGTCTCTGTCCGCCAGATAAGCGCACGCCCCTCTCACCTACTACAGTAAAATATCCTTCGGGTAACTGCGCGATAACTTCATCTAAACGGGCGATCGCACAGGCTTGTTCTACTTCCTCAAAACTAGCACTACGATTGCCATAAATTAGGTTATCTATCAAACTACCATTGAATACGTCCACCTCTTGATGCACGATCGCCAATCGTCTGCGGTAAGCGGCAATATCTAATTGCCGAATATCTCGTCCATCTAGCAAGATGCGTCCTGCGTTTGGTTCAAAATAGCGATACAGTAGTTTAACCAAAGTAGATTTGCCCGAACCCGATCGCCCTACTAATGCTACTGTTTGATAAGGTTCGATCGACAAGTCAATCTCTTTCAATACCGGACGTAGCGGATCGTAGCCGAAAGTAACGCTAGCTAACTCCAATTTATCGGTAAAACGATATTGAGTTACATCAGATGAAGTCTCTAGACTGCCAGCATCTTTACCTATGGGGTGTTGCATAAACTCATGCAGTCGCATCATAGAAGCATACCGACGGGCAAAAATTTCGGCAAAGTTGCTAATCGGTTCTAACTCTGCATAAGCCATACTAGAAACAGTCAAAGTCGTGATAAAATGTCCGAGCGAAATTTGTCCTTGAATTGTGGATCTGAGCGTTAATCCCAATACGCCAAAAACGCATAATTGAATGACAGTTTTTTGCCAAGTTCCTAGTTTTACATAACCTAAATGGATGCGAAATAGTACGACCTTTAACTCGCGATTGAGGCGCTGATGCTGGCGTTTTAGCTCTAAACCCTCGGTGGCAAAAGCTTTGACTGTTTTAATGTTAGTGATAATTTCTGAAGTTCGACTTTCGGTATTTTCCATGTACCGATCGAGTCGTTCTTCTTGTTTAATCAACCGGGTTAAATCTTTGAGACTAAAACCGAGAATAACGACAAACGAAATTAGAAATAAAACAGCAATACGCCACTCAATAAACCAAATCACTACAAAAATTCCCAGAACGCGAAACAGTTTAGGAATTAACTGTCCGGCTATCTCTGGATATGTCCAAGTATGATTGCTTAACCCTCTAGCGACTCGACCGGAGATTCTACCTGGGTTATTTACATCGTAAAATTCTAACGGCAGAGTCAGAATTTTAGCGATCGCTTTTCGCGTGTGATACTGACGCGATCGCAAGGCTATATCCCAGTGAAACCAACCACTTAACCACATTTGCGTTGGACCTTTGCCAACAGTGACGACAAAAATCAAACCCATCAGTACGATTAAAGATAGAAAGCGATCGCGTGGCAAATGAGTTAGTTGAGAAATGGCAGCGATTGCTTCTTGGATGGGACGATCTAAGGGGTGGTTAGACAGTACGTTTAAAATCTGTCCGATTGCATAAGGAACTACTAAATCGACAATCTCGAAAAAACAGGCTGCGGCAATGCTAAACAGGGCGACCGTCCGCCAGGGACGATAATATTTGAATAAGTCTTGAAATTTCGCCATAATGCTTGGGAGCCGAACTCTTTAGCACGGTGCTACTGGGAAACTTATACTACAATATACTACAAAAGTTAAGTTGTGGCGATCGAGCGGCAATGTTACAGGTTTGTTAAGTCAAATTGAGACTTGCTCGAAGTCAACATTGCTCCCAGTCAATATTGTGTTAGTCTACTAAAAGAAAAGTAGATTCGGTGGTAGTGTTTGTTCAATTATTCACAAGCGCCTCTCCGGAAGTACTTCGACAACACAGTGAGGGACGCAATGTCAGTATACGTAGGAAATTTGTCTTATCAAGTCGCAGAAGAAGAACTCAGCAAAGTATTTAGCGAATATGGCACCGTAAAGCGGGTGCAACTACCCACCGATAGAGAAACTGGTCGTCCGCGCGGTTTCGCTTTTGTAGAAATGGAAACAGAAGCAGCGGAAGCAGCAGCGATAGAAGCTTTAGACGGTGCTGAGTGGATGGGCAGAGAACTTAAGGTCAATAAGGCTAGACCGCGCGAAGAAAAGAGCCGTGGTGGTAGCTGGGGAAATAATCGCGGCGGTGGCGGCGGTGGTTACTCGCGCAATCGCTACTAAATTCCTTTGAGACGAAAGTAGACAGTTACAATTAGAGCAGAATTTCCAATTTCGATCGAATGCATTAGCATTTCCGACAGAACTTGCTACTGTAATTTAGCTGGATAGCTTGAAGTTCAATGTTAGTCTTGCACTCACTGTCAGGAGTGTACCAGTTTGAACGGGCAATTTAGCACAAACTCTTTTCAGAGGAAGTGCAATTGCCCGATCGTCAACGCAAGTTTAGGAGGAAATACTATGACCCAAGTGGTTGTGGGTGAAAATGAAAATATAGAATCGGCATTACGTAGGTTTAAGCGTCAAGTCTCGAAGGCTGGAATTTTCCCAGATTTAAGACGGCTGCGCCACTTTGAAACTCCAATTGAAAAGCGCAAGCGCAAAGCGATCGCCAGACGACGTAAGAGAAGCCGCTTTTAAAGATCGGTTTGTGGGGAAAATTCCAAGCGGTAGCGATAGAGAGCAACGGGGCGATCGCCCGCTTTAAAGTAATCTGGATCTTGAGCAGACAGATAAACAGCCGTAAACTGGTCGGCGACAATTTTAACAGTAGAATTGGGTACGTAGTGATATGCGGTTGTCGATTCTACTTGGTTGAAATAGGGACGCACCCTATTACCGCGAAATTGCTGCCCGAATATTTCTGTAGTAACATATCCATTCTCTGCTGTCACTTCTGTAGTACGACCAGTCACAATCGAAATGAGTTGGCGATCGCCTTGTAATAAGCTAATCTGACGGTTGGGCGAGTCTGGATCGACTTTTACTGCTTTCACGGTGCGATCGCCCAGATATGCTCTTGCTAGACTCAGACCATTAAAAGCTCGATCTGCTACCACAGCCGATTTTACCTTCACAGGCTGGGGAATTAACTTTGAGGGCTGTCCGAGTAAGTTTTGTTTGATAAATTTGACTTGAAACTGGACTGATTGGTTCAAATAACGCCGATTACCTTCAAATCCAGGGGTAGTAATCTCTGGGGCTAAAGGAGCAACCAAATCAACTAAAGTACTTTTTACCATCCAAGTTCCTGCCATCCACTCTGGATAGACTAAATCGCCAGATGCAACCTGTACCGTAGGCTTATTATCCCACTTAGGAAAGGTTGCAATGCGATCGCTTAATTGTCCGGCATTAGCTTCACCTATCCAGAATAAGAATAAGACTAGAGTTAGGGATAGCAGCAAAATTTTTTTCACGAGAAAGTTTTTCAACACTTATAAACTTTCAACTGGTACGGGTTCCCATGCTTCACCGTACTTTTCTCGTAAGGAATGCCAAGTTTCTACCTGTCCAGGTTCGTATTCTCCTGGTTTGCCCCATTGTAGAAATAAACTCAAAGCAGGCTGATTTTGTTTGTCTAATAATCGAATTGCATATGTTGTAAAATTACCTCGTTTCGCTTCCCCAGTCTCGAACTTAACTTGCTGAATTTCATCCATATTCAAGTGAAATTCAAAGTCTTCGGCGTGCATATTTGCATATTTTCCTTTGGGTAATTCAGCATAAAACAGCTTTTGTAACTTACTGCGGACTTCTAAAACACCCGCGCTGCTAGTGACAATGATCCGCAGCGTGGAGAGGCTTTCGCAGGCTTCCAAGAATTCTTTTAGTGTGGCAGACATGAGGAGATAAGGAACTAAGGCTGTTATCTGTCAATTTCTAACAGTGTTGCTAGAGAAAGTTTCTGACGCAGATCTAACATTTCTGCTAAAGATCTACTACAAGGAGAGTATACATCATTTTCTGGTACTGAATTCGATTCAGTTTCAGAAGGGGAGATATCTTCTACTGAGGATAATTCCGATCTCTGATGAAAAACAATATTTTCAAAGATCAGATTTTTCTCTTCTGGTGTTAGTTCTAGCGTCTCTAAAAAGTTTTCTTTTCCATCGTCTAATGAATCTTCTTCTATCAAAATAGTAAATTCGTCTGTTTCTGAATGGATATTTAGCTCCGATTCTGTCTCCATAGAAGATTCTGCCCAAGTCGGTTTCGGTTCTGAAAGTTTGAGAGAGGAAAGACTGAGAATTGATTCTCGCAATGGCGAAAATTGTTGCTGAGGAGAAGAGTGAAATTGTAAGAAAAATTGAGACAAGTCCGACGATGACTTAGACAAACGCTTGGCGATCGCAACTCCACCCACAGCAGCCCCCAGAGTAACTGCACCTAGCAACCACGAAGACAAAGAATTATCAGATGATGCAGGTGCAGGATTTGAAGTATTTGCAGGAGTTACAGATGTCGTTCCAGTTTCTTCTTTGAGAACGCCAATCTGAAATATACTCGTGACAGAAGAGTAAATAGCGAATAATAAAAAAGCACTAACTCCAAGCAAAACCAACCTTGGATGGCGCTGAATCAGTTCTCGAAAAAAATAAGAATTAGCTACTTTTTTTCGTTCGTTTTGCTTTTTAACTCTTTTAATTTCATCGTCTGAAGCAAGAGGCTTAGTAATAGTATGTTGCGAACTATTTTGATGCTGCATTAGAAAAAATGAGTAGCTAGTGGAACTAGTGGCTGGTGGCTAGATAACTTGTACAGACCTTACCTGTAACGTCTGTACACTGATAACCGTTAACTGTTTCTTTCTAAAGCTAATTGAATTAATCGATCGACTAATTCTGGAAAAGGAATACCACTTTTTTCCCACATCATGGGATACATACTAGTCGCAGTAAACCCAGGGATAGTATTAATTTCATTGATGAAGACTTCGCCGCTTTCGGTATAGAAAAAGTCTACTCTAGCCAATCCCGCAGCATCGACGGCTGCAAAAGCTTCGAGAGACATTTGCTGAATTTGAGCGGCAACAGCTTCTGGAATGGCGGCGGGAATTATAATATCTGCCATCCCTGCACTGTATTTGGTTTCGTAATCATAAAAATCGCTTTGGTAAGTAATTTCGCCCACAACTGAGGCTTTGGGTTCATCATTACCTAAAACCGCACATTCTAGCTCTCTTGCAACCACGCCAGCTTCGACAATTATACGGCGATCGTAGCTAGCAGCGTTGTCGAGAGCAGTTTCTAATTCCGATCGCGATCGCACTTTACTAATTCCAACTGAAGAACCTAAGTTAGCAGGCTTGACAAAACAGGGATAACCCACAGTTTCTTCAATGCGATCGCAAAGTTTGGGGAATACGCACGGATTTGACCAGATTTGAGAACGATTGACGGCGACGTACTTCACCTGCGGTAATCCCGCTTGGGCAAATGCCATTTTCATCGCGATTTTATCCATTCCCAGCGCCGAACCCAAAACACCAGAACCAACAAAGGGGACTTGCATTAATTTCAGCAGTCCTTGCACCGTCCCATCTTCTCCATTAGGTCCATGTAAGATTGGAAACCAGACATCGACAGATGCAACTTGGGGTAAAGAAGCTGGGATGCAATCGAGCATTTTTGCATCGTGGAAGTTGTCTAGTTGGCTGCTATTTTTCATCTCCTCATCTTCCCATCCGCCTAAGTGAGACTGAGAAGCAACAGAATCAGCCGTTGTGAGTATAGGAACCCCCGACTCTAAAACCTTGTGAGATGCTTGTCCTGCCAGCCAGCGCCCGTCTTTCTGGATATAAAATGGTAGTAGCTCGTACTTATTTCGGTTTTCTCCGGTTGAGATGGCTTTAGCGATCGCCCTTGCCGAATTAATTGACACCTCATGTTCCCCAGATCGTCCACCGAATAACAGTCCTACCTTCATTTTTTTATCCTCTCAGCCTCTAGACACTATTAATGCGCAATAGCCTATCACAACTGGGGAAAGAGTGGTAATTGGTAATTGGTAGTTGGTAGTTGGTAGTTGGGTGGTACTTGAAAAGATGTCACTGATAATCGATCGCCGATAACTGATGGCTGATAACTAAGTATAGGTGTAAGCACGATCTGTGTCAGGCTTTTAAAATCTATACAGAACTTCATACCTGAACTTTATAACTTGGGAGAATGGCATGGAATTGCGATCGCTTGGGACATCGGAGATTAAAATTACTCCCGTGATTATGGGAACCTGGCAAGCTGGTAAGGCTATGTGGGTAGGAATAGAGGATGCCGAAACTATTAAAGCGATCCGGGCAGCATTTGAGGCTGGGATTACGACTGTAGATACGGCGGAAGTTTACGGAAAAGGGCATTCAGAACAAATCGTTGCACAAGCCCTCTCTGACGTGCGCGATCGCGTGGTTTATGCAACGAAGGTATTTTCCAATCATTTAAAACACGACCAAGTTATCGAAGCGTGCGAGCGATCGCTGCAAAATCTCAATACAGATTATATCGATCTCTACCAAATTCACTGGCCCTCTGGTTCGTATAAAAGTGAAGTCGTACCGATAGAAGAGACGATGAGTGCTTTAAATACATTGAAACAGCAGGGTAAAATTCGGGCGATCGGCGTTTCTAATTTTTCCCGTACCCAACTAGCAGAAGCAGCCCAATACGGGCGGATCGATAGCGTTCAACCACCTTATTCTCTGTTCTGGCGCTGGGCAGAAAAAGATCTCACGCCCTATTGTGTAGAAAATAATATTTCTATTCTCGCTTACTCTCCTTTAGCGCAAGGGTTGCTGACAGGAAAATTCGGACCCGAACACAAATTTCATCCCGACGATCATCGCAACAAGAATCGGTTGTTTCAGGGAGAAAATTACGTGCGGGCGCAACAAGCTTTAGATCGACTGCGCCCAATTGCCGAAAAACATCAAGTCTCGTTAGCTAATTTAGCGATCGCTTGGTTAATTGCCCAACCGCAAACCAATGCGATCGTTGGGGCGAGAAACGCCGAACAAGCCGTTGCTAATGCTAAAGCCGCAGATGTCTATCTCTCGCCGGAAGAGTTGCAGGAAATTGACGCGATCGGCACAAGCGTCACCGATCGTTTAGATGAAAACCCTGTTATGTGGAATTTTGATGTTTAAATGGTTGATAGTTGATGGTCAAAGATTGGCAGTTAATTGTTAACTGTTAAGCTGTCACACATTTAACTTGCATTATTAGTGCAATCAAATCGCCTGCTACGAGCGGGCTTAAACATTTTGACTTTTAACTTTTAACTTTTGACTTGCTGAGCGTTAACTAATATTGCGAGAACTTGGAGAAATTTCACAACTTTTTAATTTTAGTAAATAGTAGGTTGTGGTAAGAAGATAGCAGTGCTAGTTTTAGATACATAGGACACAAACAAAAACAAAAAACAAATCTATACGGGCAATGACCTAGTGTCCCCTGTCAAAAGCCCACTTGCGATCGCTCAAGCATAGACCAATAGGTAAATCACTCAAGAGTGAAGGTAGCCAACCTACGGTCTGGAAAGACGCAACTATGCTAGAGATCCAAGCGTTGTTCACCTTAGTTGTTGTGCATTAATTGAGTCTGCTTTGAACGAATTAAATCCAACCGACGTTGTAGGGGTCTAGCAGCACTAGCTAGACCCCAAAAAGTTTTTACGCGATAGGTGTAGAGACGTTACATGTAACGTCTCTACATGTAACGTCTCTACACTTACGCCGCAACATGTTTTTCAACGGCAGAAACTAAAGTCTCCGTCCAATGGTGAGTGAGTTCGCTACAGGCGGCTTCTACCATGACGCGGATTACGGGTTCCGTACCGGAGGCGCGGACGAGGATACGACCGCGATCGCCCATTGCAGCTTCGGCTTGCGCGATCGCATTTTGTAGGGGTTCGCACTGTTGCCAATTCATGCGGCGATCGCGGTTTTCAACTCGCACGTTGCGTAAGAGTTGCGGATAAGTTTGAAAGCTTTGGTCTACTAATTGGGTTAAAGAGACTCCTGCCTGTCTAACCAATGCAGCTAAGTGGAGGGCAGTTAATAAACCATCCCCAGCAATACCATAGTGACGGCAGAGGATATGTCCTGACTGTTCTCCGCCTAACATACCTCCCGTTCGTACCATTTCTGCTTGTACGTATTGGTCGCCTACAGCCGTCCGAATCAGTTTACCACCTTGCTTTTGCCACGCCCGCTCGAAACCCAAGTTTGCCATGACAGTAGAAATAATCAAGTTATCTGGCAACTTTTGCGCTTGTCGCAAGGTTTGACCCCATAAGTAAAGGATGTAATCGCCATCTACAGGTCTACCTTGACAATCGACTGCTAGCACTCGGTCGGCATCCCCATCAAAGGCAAATCCCAGGTGGGCTGAATTTTGGTTTACAGTTGTTTTCAGCAGTCCGAGGTGAGTGGAACCGCAGTTAACGTTAATGCGATCGCCATCGGGTCGATCGTGCAAACAAATTACCTCTGCACCTAGATCGCGGAATAAACTCGGTGCTAATCCAACTGCTGCCCCCCAAGCCAGGTCTAACACGACACGCATTCCACTAAAATCGCCATGATTGGGCGATAGCGGCACTTTTAAAGATTCGACGTATTTCTGAACTAACTCCGGTCGCCGAACATAATATCCCTGACCTTGAATAGAGGTGGGTACTGCCTTTCCTCTGATCCCTGCTTCAATTGCTTCTTGTAGGGGTTGAGAAAGTTTAGCGCCATTGCTGCCAAAAATTTTAATTCCATTGTCTTCTGGAGGGTTGTGGCTGGCAGAAATCATGACTCCACCTGTAGCATTGCTGGCACTGGTGAGATAGGCAACGCCAGGAGTCGGACATAGACCGATATGCCAAACATCTAGTCCCGCAGCTACAAGACCTTGAGATAAGGCAGTTGCTAGCATTTCACTCGAATTTCTGGAGTCTTGCCCCACGATAACCGGACTGAGATCGTTGTCTGTCTGCTGCTGTAAAACTTGACCCGTCCAGAAACCTACTTGCCAAGCCAAAGCTTCATCGAGTAAATCTCCTACTCGTCCCCGAATGCCGTCTGTACCAAATAAAGCGGTAGCGGGAAGATCGAGTTGCGAGTTGCTATTTGATCGTATATTTGTTTTATTTTGGCGATCGCGTCTATAATTTTGCTTTAGCATAAAAATTTTTACTCCTGACTCCTCACGCAATACCCACGTTTGGAGAATAACACTTCCTTAAAATTTTCGGTAGATTTTTGTAAAACAAAAATATTTTTAGTATTTTCTTAGGCTACTCTTACGTAGACTTTATCCGCAATCCTACTATCTTCTGAGTGCAGCAAGAGCGATAGAAGGTGTAATTTTATTCAAAAGTTAAATTTGTTTGCTTAAATTTGCCTGCAAGCAGCGCTATATCCCCAAAGCCGTTAGTAATGGTTGAAATTCCTCCCAAGTCAGCCCCTGCTGAATGTACTGAGGAGACTGAGGATTGTAGGGACTGGCGACGCGATCGATCGCCACAATCCTCGCCGTATCTGGGATGACTGGAACGTCTGGATCGAAGGCTGTAGGACTGGTTAACGAACTGGAGAAACCTTTGAAGATCGCAATGCGATCGCTAACACCGTCAACCTCCACAGTGACGATCAAAACCTCTTGCTTAGCGATCGCCGAATATTTTTCCAGCCGTTTTCCTACAGAATCTATCATTGTCTGACTGCAAATCGTCCTTGTTTACCTAGTTTAAGGAAAACAAAATAGATTAAGTACAAGACGTAAACAACTAAACCCATGCCACCAATAACGCCGAGGAAACCTGCTTGCGTGTTGGGATGAAAGATATCTTTATAAACCAAAGGAACTTCCAGCCAAGCTTGACACAACGGATCTTGCAAGAACGTATCTGAAAAGGCACACTGCAAACTCGGTAATTGCGCGATCGCGCCGATAATACAGTAAAGCGTCACCGCCCAGCGCCAAGCATTGAAGCTGAGTTTCAAAGCACTACCTGGCAGGTCTTCAATTTCTTCATTTAGATCGATCCAAAACCAGAGAGATAGTGGAATGAGAATGCGTGACATCAATCCCGCAATGAATCCAACTTGAAACGGTGCGATAGACACGTACAATGCGATCGCTAGCAAACTCGCCACCCGCCAGTAAATTGCCAGCAGGTGTTGCATAGGTTCTACTTTCCGCACGAACGCCCAGATAATTAGAACCAATGGCGCTATGACGGTAAATAACAGCGCCAAACGAAAATCCATCCAAATGAAAGGTCGAAACCAAATATCGCTTTGCATATATCGGAGGCTAGAGATCGAGGACTAAGGTTTGTGTATTCAACCACCGATAACAATAATAATTGCTAATCGCTAAGTGCCAATGATTTAATGAAAAATAGCAACAAAGGATACAGAAAAGTTATCCTTGTTGCCATCTAAGTTAATGTTCGGTAATGCTAACTCGAACTTTATTCGTCGTAAACGCGGCATTCAGCAGCATCAGGATTTTCATCGCAGTACATTTCTAGAGAATTTTTGGGCTTGACCTGCCGTTTGTGGGAAGCCTCAGCTTGTAATTCTTCTACTGTGTCCCAAGCTACTGCGCAATCAGCAGAATCTTCACCGCTGGTTTCACAAGCTTGCCTGGCTTGCTCTCTTGCTTGTTCGATTTGATCTTGGATGTTGCTCATAGATATTAAGTAGTCCAGTATTCCTCTTCTCAGTATAGAAAACCTTCGCAATTGTCAAAAGCGATTGTCAAAGGTTTTTTCGGCGATCGTGATGTAAAGCGATCTTTAACTCGCTCTAGTTGGCTGTAGCAAACGAACAGGGCAGTCACTTATCATTGAATACAAGCAACTACAATCATATTCTTTCACCGATCGTACAATCTAACCTCTGCGTTTAGATCGGACAAAAGGAAGAAATACCTACAAGTCTAGATGCAACAATAGACTATGCAGCTCATTAAACCTGCTGGTAATGAATAGTAGACCCAATCCTTTTCTGTCCCTCGACTACGAACCTGCTTTAGAATCTCTCGGCGACGATTATTTTGATGAAGTTAGCGCCGCCGAATTTCCGCAACATATTTTGCGCTATCGTAGCGATCGCCTGTTACCTCACATTGGACTAGATCCCGCAGCAGTAAAGGATATAGACTTTATTGAGGCTTTTGGTAAATTTCAAGGACGAGAACCTTTACTAGCATTGCGCTACCACGGCTATCAGTTTGGCGAGTATAACCCGTTTTTGGGTGATGGGAGGGGTTTTCTCTACGGTCAAGTGCGTGGTGTAGACGGCGAACTCTACGATTTTGGCACGAAAGGGAGTGGCACGACTCCTTATTCCCGTGGCGGCGATGGTAGGTTGACTCTTAAAGGTGGGGTGCGGGAAGTTTTAGCAGCAGAGGCTTTGCATTACATGGGTGTGCGGACTTCTCGCTGTTTTAGTTTAGTCGAGACGGGGGAACAACTATGGCGCGGTGACGAACCTTCCCCGACGCGATCTTCGGTGATGGTAAGATTTAGCCGATCGCACATTCGTTTTGGGACGTTTGAACGTTTGCACTATCTCAAACGTGCAGATTTAATTAAGAAACTTGTAGACCACGCGATCGAGTATTATTATCCGCACATTTGGGGTAAATCTGATGCTTATGCCCTATTTTATGCCGAACTAGTCCAGCGAGTGGCGGAATTAACTGCTCAGTGGATGGCGGCTGGGTTTTGTCATGGGGTATTAAATACGGATAATATGTCGATTACGGGTGAAAGTTTTGATTACGGTCCCTATGCTTTCATTCCTACTTACGATCCGCTATTTACTGCGGCTTATTTTGACTATTCAGGGCGTTATTGTTACGGACAACAGCCAAATATTTGTCAGTGGAATTTGGCAATGCTTCAGAAGCCATTAAAAGCGGTTATTGATGCGAACGATTTGGAAGCTGGATTAGCAAAATTTGATGAATGTTATGCGATCGCCTATCGAAGTTTGATGCTGCAAAAGTTGGGGTTGGCTGCGACAAATTCATCTGAATTAGATCGGTTGTTGCAATTGACGGTGAGTTTGCTTAAAGAGACTCAAATTTCTTATCATCATTTCTTTATTCAATTGACTGAAAGCTTTTCGCCGAGTTGGCGCGAGGATGTGAATTCAATTCTGTTTTTGGTAGATGTCTTACCGTTGGATTACTGGGATGAATGGCGGAAACTTTATCATCAGATTTTAGGTCAACTTTCTCGGGAAGAGATGGATAATGTTTCTCGGAGATTGCAAGAAGTTAATCCTAAAGTTGCTTTGCTAAGACCTGTTATAGAATCGGTTTGGGGGGCGATTACTGATGAGGATGATTGGCAACCTTTTGACGATTTAGTATGGCAGATTCAAGGAGGGAAGTAAGGTCTTTTATTGTGTCACGCAAAGACGCAAAGGCGCAAAGTAAAGACACAAAGAGATCCTTGGTCTGCGTTCATCTATGTTGGGAAATAGGATGATAAATCTTGCCAATAGACCGATCGCGGTTAATTTCTATCACTAAATCTACTCGCTGGGAATCTTGAATTAGGGGTTTAATAAATAAATCTGGGTGAAGCGATTTCCAAAAGTATTCTACAAATTGCTCAATTTGTAGATCGGTCATTCCTGTTTTACCTGTTGCTATCATTTGATGTTCGGCATCTTTACGCCACTGTTGGCTGAGGCGATAATCAACTGGGTAAAGTATTATTAATCGGTCTAGTTTGTCCCATAAAGGTAAATATTCTTGCAATCGAGTATTTATATCGCGAGCAAATTGTCGATCCTCGCAAGTGTTAATCGGCGGCGGTGGATTGTCAAAATTGCTCGGATCGATCGGTCGAACTCCTACAAACCAACCTTCAAATAAAACGATATCAGCACCATTCACAATTTCAGGTGTACCGCGATCGCCCGCACCATGCCAAGCTGATTTATCAAAACGAGGAATTTCAATGGGTGTATCGAGATCGGATTGACGCAATCGATCTAAAACCTGCAAACCCAATTGGATATCGTGAGTTCCTGGTGGACCTCGCCAAATGAAACGCGGGTCTTGCTGCTGTAAGGCTAGGCGATCGCTATAAGTCTTGTACAAATCATCAAGAGATAAATTCAGAGTTCGATAACCCAAATGTCCTAAAATTAAGCTCAGGATTTTAGCTAGAGTTGTCTTCCCCGTCCCTTGTCCGCCCAAAATACCTTGAATTAAAGTATGCGACTCCGCCTGACGGTAGGACGCTATTTGTATAGCTAAGGGTAGCCACAATCGCCTTAGCGTCGCTTCTAGCTGCTGTGGTGGCTCGTGAAGGGTGTTTTGACAAAAATGCTCAAAAGTCGGATAAAAAGAGCGTAAAAGCTGCGATTGGTCATTGGTCATTGGTCACTGGTCACTGGTCACTGGTCACTGATTCAAGACCCTAGCTTAAACGCTTCTAGAAACAAACTATAAGTTAAACCAATTTTGAGCGCGTTTAGTGCTTCAAGCCACAACCCGCGCCTTGCTTGCCAGATACGGTTGTAATAGATGCGATCGATAATTTCGCTGCCAGCAACCAAAACCCCAGCGCCGATAATGTCCCAATCAGCCGCTTGTCCGGCTATGGTGGAAAAAGCCGAACCGAGGAAAAAGCCAAATAGCAAGCTGACTATTAAAACAGATAAGCGCCGCCAAGGATTGAAAAACCAGCGCTGTGTTGCTGCCGCAATTGCCCCTAAAAGCCCGTTAATTCGAGTATTTTGCATTTTTTGAAGTTGCTGCTAACTATGACACAACAAAATTTGAGCTAATATTTCCTTCGCCGTATTACATACCAGCTTTAAGCCTGTTTCAATAGTAATAGGGAGCGATCGCAACAGTTACCAGTTTTACAGTAACCAGTTACCAAAAATAGCATCCCGCTCAATCGCCAAACCGCACGTTAACTTCAAGAATTATCTTTATTTGTAGACAATATGAACGCCAAATCTCCCGGATCTTATCCTGCGGTAATTATTGCATCTGTATTAGGTGTATTGGGATTGGTAGGAATATTACTGCTGTGGTTTCAAGTCTCGATTACTGTCGAACCAATGGGATCGGATACAGCAGTCTTGCCAGGGAAATCGGCGCTAAATTCCCCAGATGAAACTGACGTAACTAACAGTAGTTCCATTGTTTCACCC
>NZ_PYCI01000076.1:0-30062 GCF_003015105.1 Chroococcidiopsis sp. CCALA 051
CCGATTCTAAAAAGCTACCACTACGCCTGATTCTAGTCGTGCCATTTGTGCTACAAATCTTTGCTGCTGTGGGACTAGTAGGGTATTTCTCCTTCCGAAATAGCCAGCAGACGATAAACGACCTAGCTAATCAGCTAATGACAAAAGCTAGCCGACTTGTTAACGAACACCTTAACGCTTATCTAGCCACTCCACATCAAATTAATCAAATCAATGCCGATGCGGTAGAACTAGGACATTTGGACTTGCAAAACTATCCTAAACTAGGACATTACTTCTGGAAACAGTTACAGGTGTTTAATGTTGGCTATATTTCTTACGCAACAGTAAAAGGTGAATTTGCCGCAGCTGGCTATTACAAAAATCCCCAAGAGGCTGTAATTGATGAAGTCTCTTCAGCTACTAAAAGAAAAGATTATATATATGCTACAGATAGTCGTGGCAATCGCACTAAGTTAATTAAGAGCTTGCCAGATTACGATCCGCGATCGGAGTCTGTTTTTCAAGATACAGCGCGAGCAGGTAAACCCACTTGGAGTCAGGTTTACGCTTGGGATGAAGATCCAGATATTTTATCGGTTGCGGCTGGCTACCCAATTTACAACAAAAATAAAGCATTACTGGGAGTTATTAGCGCCGATCTGCGCCTCACACAGATTGGTGATTTCTTGCGCCACATACAAGTGAGTCAGTCGGGAAAAATTTTTATTGTCGAACGAAATGGATTAGCTGTAGGAAGTTCGAGTCCTGAACCGCCATATACAATTGTGAATGGTAAAGCACAGCGGCTTAATTTTCTCAACAGTCGCGATCGCTTAATTCAATCTACAGCACAATATTTACAAACTAAGTTTGACAGCTTAAAACAAATTCAACATAGCCAACAGCTAGAGTATATGCTAAAAGGAAATCGCCAGTTCGTCCGAGTGACACCGTGGCAAGATAAATACGGTTTGGACTGGTTAGTGGTTGTTGTCGTACCTGAATCTGATTTCATGGCACAAATTAACGCCAACACCCGTACTACAATATTGCTCTGTTTGGGAGCATTAGCGATCGCTACAGTAATTGGTGTTTATACTTCTCGTTGGATTACTCAACCAATTTTAAAGCTGAGTCGAGCCAGTCAGGAAATTGCTGCTGGAAATTTAGCGCAAACAATCACAGTTAAAGGTATTCAAGAACTCGATATTTTAGCTAAGTCCTTTCACAAAATGGCAGGACAATTAAGAGAATCTTTTGCAGCTTTAGAAAAGACAAATCAAGCATTAGAACAGCGCGTGAGCGAACGTACTCTCCAACTGCAATTAGCAAAAGAGGCTGCTGATGCTGCGAATCAAGCCAAAAGCGAATTTCTGGCTAATATGAGCCATGAACTACGGACTCCCTTAAATGGGATTTTAGGTTACGCTCAAATTCTCCAACGTTCAAGAATTACAGAGCAAGAACATAAAGGAATTAGTATTATTTCTCAGTGTGGCAATCATCTCCTTACCCTAATTAATGAGATTCTCGATCTTGCAAAAATTGAAGCGCGCAAGATGGAACTTTATCCCATAGAATTTCATTTTCCTGCTTTTCTACAAGGGGTAGTAGACATTTGTAGCGTTCGTGCCGAGCAAAAGAAAATTGCTTTCGTTTATAGTGCGGAAAGCGCAATACCTTCTGGGATTTACGCTGATGAGAAGCGTTTGCGCCAGGTATTAATTAACTTGCTCGGTAATGCAATTAAATTTACAGAGTGCGGGGAAGTTAAATTTATAGTTAAAAGCCGAAAGCTCAACAATTTAAATTATCAGATTAGATTCCAAATCGAGGATACTGGTGTAGGCATGACAGCCGAACAATTAACAAAGATTTTTTTACCCTTCGAGCAAGTAGGAAGCAATAAAGATCGAGTTCAAGGAACTGGTTTAGGACTAGCAATTACCCAAAAAATTGTTTCGATGATGAAGAGTAACATTCAGGTATCTAGCCAACTCGGAAAAGGTAGTATTTTTTGGTTCGACCTAGAAGTGACTGAAACTACGAAATGGTCGGACACAGCTAGGCTGAAGTCTCAAGGTAAGATTGTTGGTTTTCATGGCGACAAGCAGAAAATTTTGATAGTTGACGATCGCTGGGAGAATCGTTCTGTTATTGTCAGTCTTTTAGAGCCAATTGGATTTGAACTAGTAGAGGCTGAAAACGGTCGAGAAGGTTTAGAAAAAGCGTATAAATTTCATCCAGATCTCATTATTACTGACTTAGTAATGCCACTGATGAACGGCTTTGAACTGTTACAGAAAATTCGCGTCTCAGAGCAACTTTCTGGAATTGTCGCGATCGCCTCTTCTGCTAGTGTATTTGAAACTAATCAATACCGTAGTTTAGCTGCTGGAGCCGATGAATTTTTACCCAAACCAATACAAGCAGAAATTTTATTAGAAATGTTGCGATCGCATTTAAAATTGACTTGGATTTACGAACAACAAGAAAATCAAATAGTCTCATCAATTCAAGATTATGCTAGCCAGCCTCATCAAACCGAGCTGCCTCCAGATGAAATCTTGACTCAACTATACGAACTCGTCAGAAAAGGCGATCTGGATAAAATTTTAACCGTAGCCTATCAATTAGAAAAGTTAAACGATCGATATCTATATTTTGCTCAAGAAATTATTCAGTTAACCGAAAGCTTTCAGGTTAAACAACTACGAGAAAAACTGCAAAAATACATAAAAAATTGAAGCAATGATGAGATATAGCTTTTTATTATAGAATTATTATTTGATTTATGAACGTAAAATAGGCTTCTATCCTGCCATAGAAACGATAGATGCGAACAGCAGATAATTATCTGTTGTTCGCAAAATATTTATGACTGCTATATTAAATATTAATCCGAGCGCTTAACGCATAAACTACAGCTTAAATCTGCATTTAAGTTTATTTTTTCAATAGTAGCTCTATTTTTAAATTTAATCTTATATGGGAATCCTATTTGATTCATGAACGTGGAGCAGGCTTCTAGCCTGCCGCAGGCTAGAAGCCTGCTTTACAAATCATTTAGAACTACTATAGTAATTTGATGAGAGCTCTAAATACTGGACTGATATTAATTGTGGATGACAACCCCACAAACTTGTCAGTCTTATCGCGTACGCTAAAAAGTGCAGGATTTAACATTAGAGTTGCAATAGATGGTGAAAGCGCGATCGAGCTGGTAAATTGCGAGCCACCAGATCTCATATTATTAGATGTCCAGATGGAAGCACTGGACGGATTTGAAACCTGTAGCATACTCAAAGCAAATCCAGCCACGCAAAAAATCCCCATTATTTTTATCACTGCTTTAGCCGATCCACAGGCTAAAATTAAAGGTTTTGCTGTCGGAGCAGTAGACTATATTACAAAACCATTTTACGCAGCAGAAGTTATCGCCAGAGTGTCAGTACATTTACAATTGAGCTTTTTAACGCGCACGGTAACGGAACAAGCGATCGCGCTGCAAAAAGCCAATCAGGAATTACAAAATCTCATCTATATAGATAGCTTGACCCAAATTGCTAATCGTCGCCAATTTGATACTTGTATTGAGAGAGAGTGGCGGCGACTAGCACGGGAACAAGCACCGCTAGCTTTAATTTTGTGCGATGTCGATTACTTTAAAAAATACAACGATTGCTACGGTCATATTGCCGGAGATATTTGTTTACAAAGCATTGCCAAGGCGTTGATGCGTGCTGTGACACGTCCGGCAGATTTAGTCGCAAGATATGGTGGTGAAGAATTCGGAATTATTTTGCCAAATACCAATACTGAAGGTGCAATTCGAGTCGCCGAACGCATTCAAGCAGAGATCGAACAGCTTCAGATTCTCCATTCTCAGTCTGAAGTCAGTGCATACGTCACTGTGTCTTTAGGAATTAGCAGTCAACTTCCGCATCGGGAAATGTCAACTGAAAAATCGATCGCTGCTGCCGATCGCGCTCTCTATTGTGCCAAACAGCAAGGACGTAATACTTATTGTATTTGCGATCGCTTCTAGAAGACTGGCAAGCTAGATAAGAGATCCAAAGAATTTGGTATACCAATACAATGCAACCAAACCAAGCAGAGATTGAGGCAATTCGCGCACAAATTGCGGCTTTACAGCAAGAATGCGCCTCCCTCAGCGCTGAGTCACCAGAAAGTAGCTCTACCCAGGCGCAAACAACAAACGATAGCTTAGCACAGCTACTAGAAAGCTTAGCAGCTTTGACGGCGCAACTGCGACAAAAACGCGCCGAATTCAGCGCCTTGCAGGTGCGATCGCAATATCAATCGATCGAGCAACACGTCGAGGAAGGGAGAACGCAAGCTAAAGTTCACGCCGATCGAATCAACGAACTTGCAGGAGAATTAGCTGAAGAAATCCGTGCGCTTAAAGCGATCGCCGATCGAATCAGTCCGAGTTATTGGCAAGTTTACTACAAACCGTTTATCACTGGCTTTCAAACGATTTCAGTCCCTCACGTTCGTTCTGATGGAGACGTGTGGACGATTGTAAATCGCGTGGTTTAGATACAGGTGGTTTAGATATAGATTGTAGGGGTGTATCGTAATGCATCTCTACAACCACAGGCAATGGCTTTTGATAAAAGTTGAATACATGGCGATCGCTACTCTCAGCGACAAGATACTGGCTAGTAGCGAGGGGACTGAAAACAACGGGTTCAAACTGTCGCAAGTTTTGACATTCTTCAATGACAGGGAAAGGTTTGTGTCTGGTGACATCATTCCAGCCAAATACTAACATTCCGCCTGGATGCAAGCATTGAAAACATTGCTGAAATGAGATTTCTGTCGCTTCTTTACTATAGTAATCCTATTTGATTCATGAAGGTGGAGCAGGCTTCTAGCCTGTCGCAAGCTAGAAGCTTTACAAATCATTTAGAACTGCTATATCAATCCCATGTCCGAAGACACCGTTATAAACTATCAAGTCAAAGTAACCAGGGGCAAAATGCTGGCTTAAGTTTAATAGCGAGTCAACAACGTGTCGTTTAGAACCGAATTTTTCTGTTCGGATTAATTTCAATTGTCCAGTACTCTTTGTTTTTGAAATAGCAATTGTCCGGTTTAGTGTACCAGTCGCTACCAATAAGTTGAAATATGCCTTCATTACTAAATCTATTCCTCAAATTTTGCCTGACTAAAAAGTAGTATAAAAAGTTTTCAAGAAAATAGAAATGCTTTAAAATAGGCGAGTAGAAACAAACGGTCTTATACACTAGACCTCCTACATGAATCAAAAAATCATGGATGTCATTCTGTTGGCGAAGCCTTCCCGAAGGGTACGCAACGCAGTGTAGTGAAGCATCTCCCAGATGTTTCGCTTCGCGTGTGGATGACAATTCAAGTATTCACGCAGGAGGTCTATTGAATGCCATAAGTTGCTGGCGTGCCATAAAGATGCTCCAGTCCTCTGACTCCACTCGGCAAACAACTCGTCGATATTTTGGGCAGAAAAGCCGATCTGCATGGCAATAGACTCTCAGACGTAGAGTTTGTAAAAAACACGAGCTAGCGCACGTTGAAGTATTTTCATCTTATTGCAAGTCATTCTCAAGCGTTAGTCTTGAGTGTCACCATGAGATCGGATTCATCATTCGCAGGTAGATTCAAGCTAATCCGATCCGCTACGATCTAAGTCTCGCAAGGAGTGACAGGCGTATCCACCTAAACCTACAAATAACAAACAGGTTGAAGTAGTCGCGTACATCACTGCCATCCCCGCACCAGGATGAGTCCCAAACACACCAGCGAGTAATTTCGCTAAATTGCCTCCTGGTTTCATTGCTGGTTCAAAAACATTGTCAGCTAGCGGTCCAGCAATTAAAGATGCTATTGCAGAAACGAGTTGAAACATCAGCGATCGCGCCGCGAAAACCCTTCCTTGAACCTCAGGTGCTACCTTAGCTAGCAAAATGGCAGTCTGAGAACTTTCTAGCAAGGGGAAATTGAGTGACGAGCAAAATTGTGCTGGTAGCCAAATCTGGGGGGATTGACCTAAACCAAATATTGCTTTACTTACACCTGCTCCTACCATACCCAAAAGATAGCCGTGAATGCGTCGTTTCGGACCACCCCAAACACTCAACAGCACTGCTCCGGTGACACCCCCAATCCCAGCAACTGAGAAGATCGAACCTAATACTCGCGAATCATTTCCCGTACGAGCCAGAATCATCGGTGTAGCTACTGAACCGCCTAAGTCGTGAGCAAACCAAAACAAGGAAGCGGATACCACAAGTGCTAACAAATCGGGACGTTTGATGATGTAGTGGAATCCAAAGGTGAGTTGTTGCCAGATACCAGCGTTCTTGTGGTGTTCTGTAGTATGAACTGCTAGTTGCGGGATCGGTACTAACAACACTGTAGCGATCGCCACGCTAAATGTCACAATGTCAATCAGCGCGATCCCAGCTAGACCAATGATGTAGTAGAGAGTACCCGCTATAGCAGGAGCAATAATTATCGACCCGTAGTGTAGTGTCGAGTTCATGCTACTAGCACGGGTATACTGTGGCGGGGGAACTAATTGCGATAAAGATGCCGTGTATGCTAACTCTTGAATTTCCCCAAAAGCACCATTGAACGCGCCTACTGCATACAAGTGCCAAATTTGCAAGCTATTGGTCAGATAAAGTGCGAGGATGGCGATCGTCGAAAACACAGCTACCGTATCGCCAACTACCATGAGCAGTTTGCGATTCCAGCGATCGACGATCGCCCCAGCAAAAAGAGTAATGAAAATACTCGGTAATAAGGTAAAGAAATTTACTAAAGCTAAAGCTGTTGCTTGACCCGTAATTTCCCACGCCCAAATAGTTGTGGCAAAGCTGGTCATGCGACTACCAAATGTAGAAACGAGTTGACCGAGCCAAATAGTAATAAAATTACGCATATAACTGGGGAGTGGGAAGTCGGGGGACAAGGAGGACAAGGGAGACAAGGGAGAGAGAGCTGAGGGAGCGATCGGGAGCTGAGGGAGCAAGTGAATAACTACCCATTAGCCGTTACCCATTACCAACTACCAACTACCAACTACCAACTACCAACTACCAACTCACTTCAAAATTTCGCGCATTCGATTGACAAAAGTTTCAGCTGCAATTGGTCCCCGAATGCGAGTTAGTTGAAAATCAGTAAAGTAGACTTTTCCACCCCTGTCAGCACTGAGCGATCGCAAAATCGGATTTTCACTCCACTGTTGCTGGGCGTTTGCTATGGTGTTATTACCAGAAGGAAGGATGAGAATCGCATCCGTTTCAATTTGCGGTAGAACTTCGAGCGAAAGACTAAATCTCTCTTGTTCTCTCGATCCAACAGTAATAATCTCAAACCCAAGTTCTTGAAGTATGCCACAAACAAATTCTTCAGGATCGAGTACAAAAGAATCGGCAATTAATCTACCAAACCCCAGCACCAAGATCCGGCGCTGTTGTGCTGCGATGGGTGCTAGTGCAGCTTTAGTTTGGGCAATTTGTTGTTTGTATTCGGCAATGACTTGTTTTGCTCGTTCTTCGCGTCCTAGTGCGCGTGCGATCGCCGCAATATGCTGTTGCCAATCATCTTTTTCTTGAATTCTAAATAGTAAAGTTGGGGCAATTTTGGCAAGTAAATGGTAATTATTTTTGTTATATTCTGGTTCGCCCAAAATCAGATCTGGTTTTAGCCACAGCAACAATTCTTGTGAGGGGCGATCGCGACTGCCCAAGTTAATCGGTTTGGTCGTTATATACTTGCCTAAAAAGGGAATTTGTGCTTCTGGTTTGTCAAATTTGCGCCTTGTAAACAAATCTACTTCAGCATAAGCTAGCGGTTGTACCCCAAGTGCTAACATGATATCTAACAACGGCGGACTGAGTGCAACCACTTGTTGGGGTTGACCGCAAACTTGGGTTTTACCGCTGATATGTTGAATGACTTGGCATGAGGATGTCGAGGCTTGAGTGCTGGTAAAAGCCATCTGCTGAGCAGTCCTGCCATAACAAGCTGCAATCGTCAGAAAGATTAAGATAACAAGCAGACAAAACTTGAACGAATGGTAGAAACGTTCAATCACGATCGCATTCCAATTGAGTCAAATTTTTGACATAGAATTTGGGCAATTTTTCGACTTCTGTACCATTACAGTCTCCAATTAGATATAAAGCTTTGCTCCGATCTTCAACTACATCTGCTCTATAACGAGCGACCGCGCCATCCGGTGTTGCAAAAGTTAATTCAACACAGTTGAAACTGGCATCTTCATTTTGCTCGACAATTCGACTAGCAACTTTGTATTTAAACCAATCCCAACTATATCGCAGCATCAGCTCTTGTTCTACGAGTTGCGCTGGAATTGGGTAATCGGAACCAGATAAAATACCCCAACCTCGGTAGACCGATTTTAAGTCTTGGATATCGCCGTTATAAGTCAAAATTGAGGTAAAAGATTTAGCATCCAGCCTGCCATAACAACGACCTGAAGGAAAATCTAATGCTGTAGGTGCAAAGCGATGTCCGCCAAAATGACTCGATTGCCAAATGCGAACGTTCTCTAAACCGAGACTAGTCACAGTAGCTATGGCTTGCCGATAAAAAGGAATACCATACTTAGCACAACATTTGTCGTGGCTGCCGTGGGTACAAATTAAGATGTCTCTAGTTAGCGGTGGCGGATCTTCTGTCGGAATCGGGTTAGCCAAATAATCTTGTAAAACCAAAGCAATATCGTTGATGCAATTAACTTCAGTTTCCTGCTTGCTGTATCCATCACAAAGACCCGATTTCTGACGAAATATCAGCAATTTGGTAGAATTTTTCTTGGTCAGAATGTGACTGTAAATCAACAGCACCATCGCCGCAGGCTCAGCTTGATAAATCTCCTCGACTGAAACTTTTAAATTAGCGGGTATAGATTGGGAAGCAAACTCATCTCCTATCCACGGCGGCGGACATTCTATTAATATGTAAAGCGGACAAGGAGCCGCCCAACCGATGGGGTTTTCTTCAGCTTGACGTGATGCTTCAGCACAAAAGAATTTGTCCATATTTCAGGATTACCAATCAATTGAGTAACCAAGACGAACCGTTCTACCTCTAGCGGCAATATTACTAATCTCGTCGATTCCGCCAAAACCACCAAAATACTGATTGACAACTGGTATATATTGTTCGTTCAGCAAGTTCTCAACACTGAGGGCGAGCCTGCCACCAAGTAAGGGAATGCTGCTAATGTAGTCTAGCGTGGTGTAGCTCTCGATTGGTACGGGATCGGAGCCGTCTTCAAATCCAGCGTCGCGATCGCCCACAAAGAGCAACTGCAAGCGATTCAGCCAGCCAGAATCGGTTTTGTGTTCCACATAAGCAGTCAGCTTCGGTGGAAAGGCAACATTACTACTTGCATTCAAGTATTCGCCATCTTCATCTTCAAATTCGCCTTTAATCAAACTGGCTGTTCCGCCCAATCCCCAACCGCCGCCTACTTGCCAGTCAAGTGTAGCTTCTAAGCCATAGAACCGCTGCGGTTGTCGGACAATCTCAAAACCAACTGGGCTATCTACAAAATCTATACCCAATTCTGAGGTACTGTAAAAACCAGCTAGGGACGCTTGGATATTAGACCAATTACCGCGCACGCCCAGCTCGAAACTATCGACTTTTTGGGGACTGGTAACTTCGAGATCGTTTTCTACCGAAGTCAAAGCATCGGGAGGAGTACGTAAAATGTTGCCGAAATCTGGCGCAGAGAAGCCTTGAGCAAAGCTAGCAAATAGGCTAATTTCATCTGTAATGTTGTAAATTGCCCCAACATTAAACAAAACGTCGTCAAAGTTGATGTTACCGCCTTCAATATCCCGATCTGGGATCTGCCCGAAACCGATCGCCGTATAGTCGTCAACGTCCAAGCCAAAACGCTCGTATCGCGCTCCCCCATTTACAGAAGTGCGATCGCTGACTTCCCATTGCAACTGAGCAAATAAACCGAGACTATTAAAGTTGTATGGAGGAGTATAAGTGACATCGCGCGTTTTTTGAAAAATTCGCCTACCGCTGGCATCGAATACTTCTGGATCGAAAACTTCAATCGTCTGGGAAATATCCTCATCAAAATAGTCAGCTCCCCAGAGCAAACTCAAACCTGGCGATAAAGGAGTTTCAGCCTGAAGTCTGCCGCCAAACGCTTCTTTGTCCACATTGGTTTGGTAAACTCCTGGGTCTACAAAACCAAACGGTCGTAGATCGTCGGGTGTAGTTACTATGGGGCTGTTACGAAAGTACGCCTGCGCTTGTACCCGACTACCAAATAAATTTTCGTGGCTGTAGTTGAGATTAACTATTGTATTGCGGTTGCCAGGTCTTTTACTACCAATGAGTTCTGGATTATCGAGTTGCAGCGCCCGTGCTTTTTGAATTCCTGGAAGATCCGCCACAATTGGATCGGAAATAAATCCAAAGTCTTCGTTTGCATCAAAATGTTCAAATGTCACCTGTAGGCGTTGCTCGTCGGTGAGGTCTACCCCTACCTTAGCCAGCAAGTTTAAAGTTTCAGTATCGGCAGTTGGTGCGAATTGGGGAATGCGATCGCCTTGGGCATCAAAGAAACCGCCTGTCTGCTTGCGCGAGAGAACCGCCAAAAAGTCAGTATTTCCCTGCCGTCCTGAGAGCGAATATTCCAAATAGTTACCAAAACTATCTGCTGAATTTGTTGTTGAGAAATCAACTCCGACTTCTGCCCTCGAAACGATCCCTTCTTCATCTGGTGGTCGTCTGGTAATAATATTGATGACACCCCCCGTTCCACCATCACCGTAAATCGCGCTGGGACCTCGAACCACTTCCACGCGATCGACAGACGCGGGATCGATGCTTCTCAAGTCTCTAGGTTGGGCAATAAAATTCGATCGAACAGGGACACCATCAATCAGAACTTGAGGTGTCCGCCCCCGCAAAGTTTGATTGCTATTGATACTACTTTGTGTTGAGGGAGCCAAACCAGGTACTAAATTGCTCAAAATATCTTGTAAGTTACGCGACGGCGAGACGTTAGCCTGTTGCTGAATTTGTTCGCGTTCTATAACCGTCACCGATCGCGGCACGTCTTCTAAAGCTTGTGCTACACGGCTTGCCGTGACTACAATATCTACCTCTTCTGCTGCTTCTGGAGTTTCAGGAGACACGCTTAAAACTAAACCACTGGCACTTTGAACGATCTGTGCTGTTGGTGCTGCTGTTTCTCCCGTGACGGTGACTCGAATATTATTGGCATTCACCTGAGTCACGGTGACAGAAGTAATACCCTCGGTAGGGTTTTCAGCGCGAAAACTTTCTTCTGGTAAGGCTAGCTGAGTATTAGGAATGTCAGCAATTAAAGCATTGCCCTTGCTGAAAGTCTGGGCTGGTAGCGATCGCCCTGTTGGAGTTTCTAAAATGATTGATAAACCTTGGGCAGTGGGTTTTAGCCTCACACCTGTTACTTTTATGATTTCTGCGGCTTCTGTTGTCGGTGGCTGTTGTGTGAGCAAATCGGTGCTAATCGGTGACTGAAATAATGTTTTTTCTTCTGCCCTAACTGGTTGAGCTACGACGATCGCGATCGCTGCCAGACATAAACTGCTAAGTAATTGCTCTTGTTTACGCATATCTCCCCACGTCCCAACTGCCCCTGCTTGGCGTACCACCGAGACAGTCAAGATGGTAGTAACAAGACTGGACAGATGTTTTGGGCGCTAATTAAAAATCTTCTCAATAAGCATACACGAACTTGCTAGCCCTCTTGACAGAGAAATGGTTCGCAGACGGATTTTTTCGATCCCTAAACGGATTAATTGTCACTGCTTCGATAAGTAAGTCTTGGGATTAACGCCAAACCTGCGCTTAAAAGCTGTGGCAAAATGTCCTCGGTTAGCATAACCTACTGTACGCATGACTTCGCCAACGCTCATCTGCCCCGTTTCTAATAATTAGCGCGATCGCTCCAGTCGATAAGTATGTAGATAACCAAATACAGTAGTACCAAAAACTTGTCGAAAGCCGAGCTTGAGCTTGTAGTCATTCAGCCCTACCTGTCGTGCTAACTCCATTAAAGACGGTGGGCGATCGCATTTGCAGATTAAAATTTCCCTGGCTTGGTGAATGCGATCGATATCGTTGCCTTTGAGAACCTGAGAGCGATCGCACTTTTGCGGTGTCGCTAATTGCTCTAATTGCAGTGCAATCAGTTCCAAGCACTTACTTTCAAGATAGATTTGTCTGGTTAGTCCGTGATAAGGGCAGTGCAAAATCTGTTCTAGAGGTAGTTGCATGGTAGTTGCAATCGTGCCAATTTCTTCGTAGGTTTCATGAGTGACACCCTCAATGAGTTGTTTCAATTGCGTAGGGAGTTGTTGGCGATCGCTGGTGATAAAATCAATCAACTGGCTGAGAGATTCTAAGTGAATATCTACTTTGACGATTTGTTCTCCTGCTAAAGCTTCCCATGTTCCACCAGTTTCCCAACCCCAAATGAGAAAGTTTTGTCCGCCGTGCATTCCACCACGTGTACCCGAAATTTGAAACCCGAATTCACATTCAGCAGCACCAGTAGGCTGAAATTGGACGCTCAAATCGTCATGCAAGTTATAGTTATGAATCTCTATCCGCATACCGCGTAGTTGAATCGTTCGCTTATACCCAGTACCCAACTGATGCGGAAACTTCCAGATCGTGTCAGCAGGATCGGTGTGCGGAGAAATATTGCTACACAGCATCTCCTGCCACAGTTGTTGATAATCCTGGTCTGACAAGGCGATTATCATAAATCTTAAGTCGAGTATCTCTATGTGACTGGAAGCACTTATGTAGCGAAAAGATACCAAGTCGATCGCCCCAAGCAACGCTCCCAGATAAAATAGTATCAGGCGATCGCGATGGAATTATTGAAATTTACTATCATTGCTTAAGTGTAGAGCATCGCTAGCTACGATCGTCATTCTGACAATGGAACAGGAGTCAGGAATTGCGATCGCTAGCACTCCCGTTTTTCCTTTTGCCTTCTGAGTCTTTGGCTGCGACTAGTTGACTTTGGAGGAGCGATCGCGTTTTATCTGTGTGTTGCATTCTTGTTTCAGATTGGTATGAGGCGTTTTGGGATTCGGGGCGATCGTGGTACACTATTGCAAATTATTATCACTCAAGTTAATTTGCGATCTTGATGTAGCGCCAGCATGACCCTGATTTTCACCCAATCCGACTGGGATGAACTGCACGAGCAGGCTCCTGTTACTTGTCCTGAGAACATAATTTTGGATGAGTTTGAGGAACTAGAGGGAGTGCCAGAGTACCTGGGACAGGGCTACGGTTGGGGAACAGAATTGTTGCCTGGTGTGTGGTTAAATTTCGCGGATATTGAATATCACCAAGATTCAGAGGTGAAGGTATCCGCTCACGAGCATCCGATTCAGATGACAATTTTTCTGTCAGGTTTTCTAGACTGTAATATTCATCCCACATTCGACAGGACTTGCAGCTATTTTTCGGGAAGTGGAATTTCGCCTGCCTATCTGGAGCGATATCGAAGTCCACAGCATTTAACCAGTATCAATATCGAGATTGAGCCAGACGTGATGGAATCGTTTTTCCTCAACGATCGCCAGCGACAGTCCGATTCGGTGAAGCAATTGTTCAAAGGGGAAGATTGAAAGGTGTCGTTTTATCCTCTAGTCACACCAGCCATGCGATCGCTCGCTCTCCAAATGTGGAATGCACCTTATCGGGGTGCGGCAAAACGGATGTATCTTCAAGGGAAGGTGTTTGAATTGTTGGCAATGCACCTTGATCTAATTGCGGAAGATGGGACGCAGAATCAATCTGCACCGAGTTTGAAACCAGAGACGATCGCACGGTTGCACTATGCAAAGGAAATTTTGACGACACAATTTGCTCAGCCTCTTTCGTTGCCCCAGTTAGCACAGCAGGTCGGGTTAACCCATCGTTCTCTGCAACGTGGGTTCCAAACTTTATTTAGCATGACAGTGATGGACTATTTGCAGCAGCGACGACTGGAGCAGGCAAAACAGTTATTGCGTCAGGGCGATCGCACGGTGGCTGAGGTGGCGATGCGAGTTGGTTACGGGCATTTGGGGAATTTTGCCAGCGCGTTTAAGCGGCAGTTTGGGATTACACCGAGCCAATGTCTGGCGGGAAAACGAGCGATTAAAGCAGACTGAGGATCGCGATCGCGCTTCGATGGTCGTTTTTTCGATCGCCGTTGTCGTTTTTTTGATAGACAGGGCGAGAGCAACTTCTTTACACTGCTTTTCAGGAATTATTAGAAGTGATTTGCAATAGAGCATTTCAGTAGGTGGAAGGAGTTGGCGATGAGCCTAGGGCGGTTGTCGGTGCGGTTATGGTTGGCAATTGTGGTAGTAGGTGGTGCGATCGCGCTTTTGTGCGGCACTCCGGCAAAAGGTGAGAAAGTGGGAGATATTCGAGAAGCTAACAAAAATCTTCCCCAACTGGGTGAAGTCGAGCTTCCCGCGACAAGCGCTCAAACACTCGTGCAGACAGCGATCGATCCCTCTTCTGTTGCCCCTGACCAAGGGGGTGTTGTATCAATTACAGGAGTGGTGGCAAATCCTACCGATAAAGGTGTAGAGATTGTTCTACAAACCACTCAGGGAAAAATACTCCAGCCTGTAACTCTGGTTTTAGGTAGAACCTATATTGCAAATATTCCCGATGCTGTACTAGCACTTCCCCAAGGAGGAGAGTTTCGTCAAGATAATCCTGCTAATGGTATTAATCGCGTAAGGGTAACTCAAGCCACCGCCAATAGTATTCGAGTCGCGGTGACAGGGGAAACGGCTTTACCGCAAGTGCAGTTGTATGACGCTCCAAATGAAGGATTAGTTTTTAGCTTTACACCAGGTACATCCGCCGCTCAAACTCCGCCACCACCAGAGGGTGAAACCCAGCCAGGAAAACCAACGGTTGACGAGCAGGAAATTGTGGTGACGGATGAGCAAGATGAGGGATATAACCCTTCGAGTGCTTCGACAGCAACGCGGACGGATACACCGTTGCGGGATATTCCCCAATCGATTCAGGTTGTACCGAGACAGGTACTCGAAGATCGCAACGTGAGAGATGTAACCCAGGCAGTGGAAACAGTCAGTGGTGTTGTTGAGTCTGGAGGTGTCTTGGGTACGCCTGGAATAGGCAGTAGCATCATTAGAGGATTTGCTCAGGCAACAGGTGACGGTGGAGGTGGAACCTTACGAAATGGCTTCCGCGACCTTGGTTTTTGGGGCTTGAGCGCAATCGAGACGGTTGAGCAAGTGGAAGTTCTCAAAGGACCCGCTTCAGTGTTATTTGGAGCGCTAGAACCAGGTGGAATCATTAACGTTGTCACTAAACAACCTCTGAGCGAACCTTATTACAAACTTGAATTTGAGGTAGGAAACCGTAATTTCTATCAGCCCACCATCGATTTTTCAGATCCACTGACAGAAGATGATACTTTACTTTATCGCTTCATTAGCAGTTATCAATCCTCAGATGGTATTCAAGATTTTGTTAAGAGCAACCTACTGACAATCGCACCTACAATTACTTTGAATTTAGGCGATCGCACAACTTTAAATTTATACTATGAGTATCTCAACTCCCTAGTAGATAGTACTGAGCAAAATGGCAGAATTAATAACACCATTTTTCCTAGAGATTTCTATCCAGGCTATCCTCAATACAACTCTTTTGAAGCAGTTACTCAAAGATATGGTTACACCTTAAAGCACGAATTTAGCGATAACTGGCAAATTCGTAACGCTTTTGGGGCAAATAATTCAGATTTTGAAGATCGCCGTAGTTATGGCTCTGAGCTAGTAGACGATCGGTTCCTAGTTATTACTACAGATGATGCTGAGTTTAGTTGGGATAATTATTTTGCCCAGATTGACTTACTTGGAAAATTTAATACGGGATCGATCGCACACCAACTCTTAGTAGGTTTTGATTACAATCACGTATCTAATATCCAAGAAGGTTTTGTTGGGGCTACCAATCTTCCCAATCTAGATATCTTGAATCCAAACTACGACAATATTCCAGAACCTATCTTCAGCTCATTTTTTGAAACCCGCGATACTATTGAATCTTATGGTATTTACATTCAGGATCAAATTTCTCTTCTGGACAATTTGAAGGTATTGATTGGTGGACGCTTTGATTGGGTTTCATCTCTGGCTGAGGGCGATCCCGATTTTAGACCAAATCGAGAAAGTAATAATAATGCCTTCAGTCCGCGATTTGGATTAGTATATCAGCCCAGCGACACTGTTTCGCTCTATGCCAGCTACAGCCGCTCTTTTCAACCTCCTCCTGTTTTCGGCTTATTCAACGCTGATGGTGAAGGTGAACCGTTCGAGCCAACCAAAGGAACTCAGTATGAAGTCGGCATTAAAACCGATTTTTTAGACAAAAGGCTTTCAGCAACATTAGCAGCTTACCAAATCACCAAAACAAACGTGACAACTCCCGATCCGATTGACTCTAGACTTTCAATTCAGACTGGAGAGCAACGCAGTCAAGGGATTGAGTTAGATGTTACAGGAGAGATTTTACCAGGGTGGAAGGCGATCGCATCCTACGCCTACACTGATGCCGAAGTTACCGAAGATAACACCACGCCAATCGGGAATAAATTACAAGGTGTGCCAGAGAATCAAGCGAGTCTTTGGACAACCTACGAGATCCAATCGGGCAATCTGGAGGGTTTGGGGTTTGGTCTAGGGCTATTTTATGTAGGTAATCGACAAGGAGATTTAGATAACTTTTTCACGTTAGGAGATTACTTTCGTACCGATGCGGCGCTTTACTACCGTCGGGGACAGTTGAATGCAGCGGTCAATATCCGTAATCTTTTTGATGTAGACTATTTCGACTCTTTTTCAAACAGACAAGAGCCTTTTACGATCGTTGGTTCTGTTAGTTGGGAGTTTTAACTCACGGCTGCGGTTAAAAGTTGGCTAAGGAATATCAATGAGAAACAGAGCTATCCGTAAAATTTCTTTATTTCTACTTTTCCTAACAGCCATTACTGTTGTCACAATCGCCGCCTGCAATAGTAATAGATCCTTGCTAGAGAAAGGACAAATCAGTTCAGCTACCATGCCAATTGACAAGTCAGAAATTGCAACAGCGCCAGTAGAAACAAAAGTAGCTAATCATGCTTTCGGTCAGATCGAAATTCCAGTTCATCCTCAGCGAGTTATTGTACTGGATGAGAGTATGCTGCTTGATTCTGCACTAGCACTGGGCATAAAGCCAGTGGGGTTTGCTCCTTGCTCTAATTGTCTAGAGAGTCATTCGGGAATACCTAGTGAATTAGTTGCTGACATTTCATCTGTGGGTGACATGAATCAACCCTCTCTAGAGAAAATTCTCTACCTAAAACCAGATCTGATTTTGTCTTATGAATGGCAAAGACAAATCTATCCACAACTTTCTGCGATCGCCCCTACAGTAGCGATTGAACCTGCTAGTGGAGTAGGCTTTAAAAAAGAAATAGCATACATTGCCCATGTGTTGGGAAGGAGCGATCGGGTCGAAGAGGTTCTGGCTAAGTATGAAGACCGAATCAAACAATTGCGACACCATTTACAGACAAAACTAGGAACGAAGAAAGTAGCTACTGTTCATCTTTACGGTTCACAGATTTCTGTTTGGAAACCAGATTTGAATACTTATAGCCAGATTATGAGCGATGCAGGTTTGCAGTTCATTCAGGCTCAAAAAGATCAGCAAGAGGATTGGTTAAATATAAGTATTGAGTTTTTGCCTAAGTACGATGCTGATTTTCTATTTATTGTAATAGTTTATGAAAAAGACTCTGAAAACCTAAACTCATTGTCATTCTTGAAACAACCACTTTGGTCAACCCTGAAAGCCGCTCAGAATAAACAAATATATGCAGTGCAGTGGGCTGGTATTGGAGGATCGATTGGGGCTAATCGCGTGATTGACGATCTCTATAAATATCTTGTCAAAGCTTCCTAAAATTATGCCCGATCGCACTCTCTTTATCTGCAAATAGGAGCGATCGCTTTTGATTTTCATAACACTTCTAATAGAGCCACTGAGTCATCAGGAAGGGCGATCGCTGACATCCTTCACTCAGGCATCTGTACTAGAACCGCAATCTCGTCTCCCAGGCGTGTAAAATCTTTAGGATTTAATGTCAAAATGCAATCGGCTTCAACCTTTAAAGCAGCCTGAGCAATGACTGCATCAAAAATACCCCCACCTCCGAGCTTTAGCGTCGTCATCAACGCAATTGCCTTCTGATACTCTTGCGTCAATAACGGCACAGGCTCTAGATATTCTAAAAGGTCTGCGATCGCTACCTCTGCTTCAGCAGGCAACACTCTTAAGGGTTGAGGCAAACGAGTAATTACAGCATAAATTTCCGCCAAACTATGAGTTGAAATGTAACCCTTTACCTCTCCCCGTCGCGCTAGTTCAAGTTTAGGAAAAGCTAAATTGTGACTGGTATGTTCGACCAACAAAGCTGCAATTAACACAGATGTATCGTACAAAATTTTCATGTATCAGCTTGCTCAATCTGATTCTGAAACCGCTCCTCTCTTACTTCATTAATGAATGCATTGATGTCAAACCCATGCAAATGTCCAGTTTCAATGACTAAAACCCCTTGCTTGCGATGCAACCGACTAGGCGCTTCCTCCACTGTTGCCATCTCTGGTTCTCGTGGTGCTGACCTTGCTGCTTCAGGCGATCGCTGCCGCTGCAATACCTTTAACAATTCTAAAAGTACCCCAACCAGATCGTCGGGTAATCGCTCAATTGCTTGAATCAGTTCCTCTTTTGGAGTCATTCTCATGCTATCTACTCACGACTCGCAGACTTGCTATTCTCATTTTATAGTTTTGGAAGATACTAGCAGCGATGCAGATAAATCAGTAGGCGATCGCCTCTACAACTACCTCGTCAACACACCCTAAATCTATGTCCAAACACCCATATTCAGTTATAAAACTTGCGATCGCACTTCATTTTTTATGGGCGATCGAGTTGTTGAAGCGGTGGGGGAGTGAGAGCCGAGGGCGATCGCTACCATTGCAGCTCTTACCTTTAGAATAGTCATAATCTTTACCCATAAAAATAACGGCAAATGACAACAACCACAGTAGATATTGGCACTTTGATCGACCGCACCCCAGGACTCCACGGCGGTGTCCTGCACATTTCAGGTAAAGGCGTAACGGTTCGACGCATAGTTTCCTGGTACAAGCGGGGGCTAGCGGCTGAGGAAATTGGCGATCGCATCGGAAATATTACGCTTGCCGAAGTTTACGCCGCTCTTGCCTATTACCACGCTAATGTTGCCGAAATCGAAGCTGATATTGCTCATCAAGCAGCAGAAGACCAACGCCTTGAAAAGTTAGATCGATCTTCTACAAGATCGATGGCATAGGCATGATTCGCCTCTATCTCGATGAAGATTCTCAAGATCGCTCGCTCCTAAGAGCGTTGCGTGCCCGTAACATTGATGCGATCGCAGTCCAAGAAACTCAAACCGAAGGCTTAGAAGGCTTAATTGATGTTGAACAGTTACGTTTAGCAACTAAGCAACGGCGAGTTCTCTACAGTCATAACATTGGAGATTTTTACCAGCTCCATACTGAATTCATTGCAAGTGGAGAAAAACACTCAGGAATTGCCCTCCTTACCCAAAATTACTCAGTCGGGGAGCAAGTTCGAGCGATTCTGGAATTCATCTCAAACAAGACTGCTGAAGAAATGGAAAGCCAACTGGAGTTTCTCAGCAAATACTTGAGAAGCTAAAAACTTTCAGTGATAACACAGGCACTAAATACTCTAAAAGGTCTGCGATCGCTACTTTGATGCAGATAAATCAGTATGCGATCGCCTCTACAACTAACTCGTCAATATTCAATAAATTCTACCTAAATACACTTTACTCTTTCACTTCTAACCCACTGCATAATCACTCATTTCTCGCATAAAAAGAGGATAAAATCCCAGCACGATATCTTGCTTCGGCACGCCCAAACTCACTAAATCGGCAGCAATATCATGCTCTGTTGAGTTGTAAAAAATCCAGATTTTCTCATTCCGAATATCGAGATGCATTACACAATGATGTACCCACCGATTATGATGCCAACCCAAATGCACAATCTGATAATGATTTCGCTGCGTATCAAAAATAGTCTCAACCTCAATATCACCGTAAGCAGGCTTATTTTCGGCATAGCTCTCATTCATCAATCAAACTTGATTTTTTCATCCTAAATAATGGCAAGCTCTACTCACCCTTTGCTACGTCTACTAAGTTATGCCAAACCCTATCGAACTCAAATAGGGAGTGCGATCGCCTGCTCGATTCTTCGCACTTTGTTCGATCTTGCCCCTGCCTATTTAATTGGCGTTGCCGTTGATGTGGTTGTCGAGCGTCAAACTTCGTTCATCGCTCGCTTTGGCATTCCAGATGTCGCCACTCAATTGCTGCTGCTGTCGCTGCTGACAATTGCCACTTGGGGCTTAGAATCGCTGACTCAATACGGAGCCGACAAGCTGTGGCGCAACTTAGCTCAAACCGTGCAGCACGAACTGCGAACCGATGCCTACAGCCATTTGCAACAGCTAGAACTGGGTTACTTTGAAGATCGCAGTACCGGAATGCTACTATCGGTTTTAAACGACGACATCAACCAGTTAGAACGCTTTCTTAACTTTGGCGCTCAAGATCTGCTGAGCTTTTTCACGTGGGTATTCGCTGTAGGCAGCAGTTTTGTCATTCTGGCTCCTGGGATCTCCTGGCTTGCCATGCTGCCCATTCCATTAATTTTGTGGGGGACGTTTGCTTTTCAGTCGCGTTTGGCTGACCGTTACGACGCAGTACGCGATCGCGCTGCTATCATTAGCGATCGCTTAGCTAACAATCTATCGGGCATCGCAACAATCAAAAGCTTCACCGCTGAAGATTACGAACGCAGTCGAGTTTACCAAGAAAGCGATGCCTACCGCAAAAGTAACACGAGGGCGATCGCCCTTTCTGCTGCCTTTGTGCCGCTAATTCGATTTCTGATTTTGCTGGGTTTTGTCACCACGCTGTATCTAGGTGGTATGGAAGTATTGGGCGATCGCCTCAGCGTTGGCACTTACGGCTTTATGGTGTTCATCGTTCAAGATCTGCTATGGCCCTTTACCGAATTGAGCGAAATTCTGGACGAATATCAACGGGCAATGGCATCGATTCGGCGAGTCATGGGATTGATGGCAACTCCAATTACAATGGCGGCTGGAACGCGATCTTTGCCGATGCAGCAGGTGCGCGGCGAAGTGCAAATCGATCGCGTGAGTTTCACCTATGACGGCTTTACTCCAGTACTCAAAAACATTTCACTGCACATTTGGGCTGGCGCAAGCATCGGCATTGTTGGCGCGACCGGATCGGGCAAAAGCACGCTAGCCAAGCTGCTGCTACGCTTTTATGAGGTGCAACAAGGCAGCATTCAAATCGATAGTATTGACATTCGAGCGCTTCAGTTGCGCGAGCTGCGAAGTTGCGTAGGTTGGGTAAGTCAAGATGTGTTTTTATTTCACGGTACGGTAGCAGATAATATTGCCTATGGTAGCTTTAGCGCTAGTCATGAAGCGATCGCTGATGCTGCCAAGTTAGCCGAAGCCCATGAATTTATTCTGGAATTACCACAAGGGTACGATACGATTGTGGGCGAACGGGGACAAAAGCTTTCTGGCAGACAAAGACAGCGAATTGCGTTAGCGAAGCTTAACGAAGTTATCGCCCGTGCCATTCTCAAAAACCCGCCAATTCTAATATTAGATGAAGCAACATCTGCGCTGGACAACGAAACCGAAGCCGCAATTCAAAAATCCTTAACCAAGATTACCCAAAATCGCACGACAATAGCCATTGCTCACCGACTTTAATTCGCCACAGCGATCGCATTTACGTCATGGACAAAGGTGAGATTGTCGAGCAGGGCAAACATGAGGAGTTACTGGCACTCGATCGCATTTATGCCAGTCTTTGGCGAGTGTAATCTGGCAGCAATTGACAATCGCTGGGTCGTTTATCTGTACAATTATTGTTAATGATTTGCAGTTACAATCTAAGATAGAGTGCAGCTAGATTCAGGTTCTAGTACCGAAAGATGTGAAGATTCATGTCCTTTTATTCGCATTTCCTTACTTTGCCAACTTTCTAAGCTTTTATAGACGGTCGAGCGAGAAAGCCAAGCTGACAATAAATCGTTGATTTTTGTCTGAAAATGAGCGCTGATAACCAAAATGTAACTGCTACCAAACCCAAGCAGAAAGGGAAATCTCTACCACCCAAGTTAATTATCTGGTTGGGCAAATTTGTTTGGACAACACTTTGGCAGTTGATGATGTCGCAGCTTGCACCCCGTGGTAAATCGGGGGAATATCTTCGTCCTAGCAGTCAGTTTCGCGACTCTATTGGTATAGACAGTCCTTACCCACCAGCAACAGGACGCTACCAACTTTTCGTCGGACTTAGTTGCCCTTGGGCGCACAGAACGCTCGTGGTACGATCGCTCAAGGGTTTAGAAGATGCCATCTCAGTTGCGATCGCCACACCCGATCCAATTCAAGGCGGTTGGGTACTACCTCAGCAAGAAGAAGGCTGTCGCAGCCTAGCAGAGTTGTATCAGTTGGCAAAATCAGGATATCAAGGACGCTGTACGGTTCCCGTCTTATGGGATAAACAAACAAAGGCGATCGTCAATAATGAGAGTGCAGAAATTATTGTCATCTTAAATAATGCCTTTAACGAGTTTGCCCAGCATCCAGAGTTAGAGCTTTATCCTGAAGATTTGCGAGAAAAGATTGATTGGTGGAATGAAAAAATTTACCATGCTGTCAATAATGGGGTATACCGCTGCGGTTTGGCTCAGACACAAGCGGCATACTTAGAAGCTTGCAACGAATTATTCGCAACATTAGACGAAATTGATGCGGTCTTGGCAAACAGTCGGTATCTATGTGGCGATTGCGTAACTCTAGCAGACATCCGGCTATTCACCACTCTATTTCGGTTTGATATCGCCTACTACGGCATATTTAAATGCAACCGCCGCCGCATTCAAGACTATCAACACTTAGGATCGTATCTGCGCGATTTGTATCAATTACCTGGGGTGGCTGATACTTGCGATTTAGAAAGTGTCAAGCAAGATTACTACGGCAATCTATTTCCCTTAAATCCTGGTGGGATTATTCCCGCAGGTCCAGATATGTCAAGCTTACTTGTACCGCATGGGAGAGAAAATATAGGGAAGTCAACTGCTAGTAGCTAAGCATGGATTTACCCCTGGTCTATCACCCCGATTACGTCGTTCCCTTACCCGATACTCATCGCTTTCCCATGCCGAAGTTTCAGTTGCTTTACGAGTTACTGATAGCTGATGGCGTAGCGTATCCAGAACAATTTCAGATTCCCGAACGTCCGCCGCAGGCTTGGATTGAGTTGGTACACCTACCAGAATACGTCCAGGCTTATTGTACCGGGACGCTAGATGCTAAATCACAGAGGCGCATTGGATTACCTTGGAGTCCAGCTTTAGCCAACCGTACTTGTGTTGCAGTCGGAGGAACTGTTTTAACCGCCAAGTTAGCGTTAGAGTGCGGATTAGCTTGCAATACAGCAGGAGGAACCCATCATGCTTTTCCCAGTTATGGTTCTGGTTTCTGTATTTTTAACGATTTAGCGATCGCCACTCGCGTATTACAAGAATTAAATCTCGTCCGCAAAGTTTTGATTGTAGATTTAGACGTACATCAAGGCGATGGCACTGCTTTTATTTTTCAAAATGACCCCAGCGTGTTTACGTTCTCGATGCATTGCGAAATTAATTTTCCTGGGACAAAACAGAAAAGCGATTTAGACGTGCCTTTACCAGAAGGCATGGAAGACGATGAATATTTGCAAACGCTAGCTCAATATCTACCAGATTTACTATCAAGGATTCAGCCAGATTTAGTATTATACGATGCCGGAGTCGATCCGCATATAGGCGATCGCTTGGGGAAATTAGCTTTAACGAATACTGGTTTATTTCGCCGCGACATGCAAGTTTTGAGTACCTGCGTTGCGGCTGGCTATCCTGTTGCCTGCGTCATTGGTGGCGGGTATGCAGAAGATATGACATCTCTCGTTTACCGTCATTCCCTCGTCCATCGCGCCGCTAGCGAGGTTTTTCATCAATATCGCTTGTGAAAGGGAGTAGGGAGAAGGAGGACAAGGAGGACAAGGAGGACAAGGGAGCAATTCTAGTCACCAGCCACTGTCAACCAACAATTAAATTCAAATCAAACTATCCTAAAATTATCCCAGTCTGTTTATTGTCAACCTGATGCCAACCAACTCTCAATCCGATCGCATCTTAGAAACCACCAGCGATGTCGCCGTCACAGAATCATCCTCGCTGACAGCAGAACAGTATCGCCAAAAAATGCAGCGCCGCCAACAGATACAACACGATCGCGTTGCTAAAGCCTCAAAAGAAAAAGGCTTAATTATTGTCAATACGGGTAACGGTAAAGGGAAAACCACAGCAGCTTTAGGTATGGTACTGCGATCGCTCGGTCACGGCTATCGCGTGGCGATCGTGCAATTTATTAAAGGTGCTTGGGAACCTGCGGAAAAAGCTATTTTCAGTCAGTTTGGCGATCGCTTAGAATTTCATGCTATGGGAGAGGGTTTTACTTGGGAAACCCAAGATCGCGATCGCGATCTCCAAAATGCTAAGGCAGCGTGGCAACAAGGATTAGCATACATCCTCAACTCAGATTTTAATCTAGTGTTATTAGATGAAATTAACGTAGCACTTAAACTTGGATATTTAGAAATAGGAGAAATCTTAACTGGATTGGAGCAAAAACCAGTCAATAGTCATGTTATTTTAACGGGAAGAGGCGCACCCGCCGCGTTAATCGAAAAAGCAGATTTGGTCACGGAAATGACTTTAGTTAAACATCCTTTCCGCGAACAAGGTGTCAAAGCTCAACCAGGAATTGAATATTAGCAGTGATTAGTGGCTAGTAACTAGTGACTGGTGAGTGGAATCGAGCCACTAGCCACTCACTATTACCAATTACTACTTCTTAGAAAGAATGATCCAAACAGCATGAACAATACCAGGAACGTATCCCAGTAGCGTTAACAGAACATTAATCCAAAAATCAATTCCCAAACCCACTTGTAAAAAAACGCCTAGTGGTGGTAAAAAAATGGCACACAGCAAACGAATAATGTCCATTTCATCCTCCCATATAGTAAGTGTGTGAAAGTAACTTACTGGCTGCAATAAGCACAGACAAGCTACCGTATTCCACCACTATAGGTTGACATAATGGTTAAAACTGTGACATCACCATTGAGATAGATTTGATTCTAGCGATCGTCTAAAATCCAAAATATAACATCTTCTCAGCCGCCACTAATCTTGACTTTGTAACCGATTTGAGTCAAAACTTGCAATAATTTTTGCTTGTGGTCGCCTTGAATTTCAATTTCATTTTCTTTCACCGTACCGCCAGCACCACACTGAGATTTGAGCTGTTTGAGCAATGCTGTTAGAGTTTCTGGCTTGGCTTGAAAACCAGTGATGACAGTGACAGTCTTTCCCTTACGTCCAGCGCGAGAAGATTGGACGCGCAGGTTTTGCTGAGAGGGTGGTAAGTCTGGAACAGCTCTTTCTGTAGCCGCCGAGTTGTCGCCACCAAATTCACGGTAGACGACTTTTTCTTGTTTGTTAGAATTAGACGATTTACGCTTTTCGGTTGACATAAATGCGATCGCTCTATGGGTAAAGATTTTTGTAGTGTCTGTAACTATTCCACTGTAAAACAGTCTTGATGCAGAAATAAATATCATCATCCAAAAGAGTGACATAAGCGAGCAGGGAGCAATCGAGCAGGGGAGCGGAGGAGCAGAGGAGAATCACAACCAATTACCCATTACCAACTACCAATTACCAACTACCAATTACCAATATTTACACTTCAATGGAAATCAGGGTTTGGAAAACGAGAGCTTTACTAATATTTGTTCTATCTTTATGCGTTGCTGTAGCATTTGCTCTATTTCCTCAAACACCAGAGTTACAACAAATAGATGCATCTGTTTTACCTGCTGTCCCTGTATCCTACGAAGAGACAGTTGTGCCTGCGCCTGAAGCTCCACAGCAACAAAAGCCACAAAAGGTTGACAATTCTTCCCAAGAGTCACGGGTAGCTAATGCTACTACTGCTACTAGATATAAACCAAGATATCAGATTGCCTGGGCGCATCCGCTCAATTATGGCGATCGCTTCGCCACAGATATTTACGGCAAACCAGTCTACAACCAACCAATTATCGTTTTGCACGAGACTGTTTACTCCGCCGCTTCTGCAATCAATACCTTCCGAACTCCACACCAGCAAGACGATAAACAAGTTAGCTACCATACCCTAATTGGGTTAGATGGTACGGTAATATACATAGTCCCGCCAGAAAAACGAGCTTTTGGAGCAGCAAATTCTGTCTTTATAGGTAGTAATGGAGCTGAAACCGTCAAAACTCATCCCAGTCTTGCATCTTCAGTCAATAATTTTGCCTATCATGTCTCGCTAGAAACTCCAGTAGACGGACGCGATCGCGATCGCCGTCACAGTGGTTATACTCAAGCTCAATATAAATCTCTCGCTTGGTTAATTGCTCAAAGTAAAGTTCCTGATGCAAGAATTACTACTCATAAAGCAGTCGATCGCTCTGGTAGTAGAAGCGATCCGCGCTCTTTCGATCGCCGGAAGTTTCTCAGTTTGTTGCACGCTTATAGAGGAATAAGTCGTAAGCCAAAAGTTAAAAGTTAAAAGTTAAAAGTCAAAAGTCAAAAGTTAAAAGTCAAAACCAATCGCTAGTCACCACTCACTTGCTACTAATAATTGATAACTAAAAAAAATGGCTTTAAACTCCGATGAATTCAAACATCGCCTTTTGCCTCAAGCAACAACCTTGGTTGAAAAGGCAGTAGGAACGGCTAATTCAGTCGTACTTGAGGCTCTGCTTGATGCCTGCTATCTTTTGGAAAATAGCTCGAATAGCAATGCACCCATAGTCGCGATTGAGCGAGACGTTCGTACCGATACGGGAACCTATCATCTATTCGTCCGCCGCCTTAACACTAGCATTCCTACGGGTAAATTCCAAATTTTGATCGTCCGCGAACTAGCATCTGGCTTAATTCAGTGAGCAGTTATCAGTTATCAGTTCTTTTGACTTTTGACTTTTGACTTTTGACTTTTACTTTTGACTTTTAAATTAATGCTCGAATAAATCTTTGAATTGCAACAAATCAAGCACAACAATGGTTGGCAAAGTTTGAAAACAGGTTTGCGCGAGTTCCCAGCGTTCTTCTCGTTTGAGCATTTCTATGAGTTTTTGCCGCAATGAGATTAAATAGCGGACATCATTAGCGGCATAGCGGAGTTGTTCTTCAGATAAATTTGCTGCATTTCCCCAGTCGGAACTTTGAGCGCTTTTATCAAGTTCTACCAGTTCTAATTCTTGCACTAATTCTTTCAAACTGTGGCGATTTGTGTATGTCCGCACTAATTTACTAGCAATTTTCGTACAAAAAATCGGTGCGACTTGAATACCGAGATGATGTTTTAGGGTGGCAAGATCGAACCGTGCAAAATGAAAAATTTTCTCGATATCTGCTTCTAATAATTGTTTTAAATTAGGTGCGTCCGTTTGTCCTTTGGCAATGCGGACAACCGCAACTCTGCCCCGATTATCGCACAACTGTACCAAACAAAGGCGATCGCGGTGGACGAGCAAACCCATTGTTTCCGTATCTACTGCAATTGCCGTAGCATCCATGAATTGAGCCAAAGCCTCATTGCTCAAGTCGCGATCGCAAATCTGAAAATCTTCCCCTACCATTGCCCTACCTAACTCGATCCTTCGTTACTAAAATACTACAAGGGAGCAGGGAGCAGGGAGCAGGGAGTAGTCAGTTTTGATTTTTAACTTTTGACTTTTGACTTACATACGACTTACAAAAGAGCCTACTTTACTCAACAATTCAGGGGTCGTAAATCCTTTGGTGAGGTAATCTGTTGCACCGACGCGCCGCGCTTCGTTGCTCCATTCTTCTGATAAACGGGAAGAAATGACAAGAGCAGGTAATTTCATGCCTGCTTGCCGACAGCGATCGATCAGGGTGAAACCGTCCATCCCTGGCATCTCAATATCGGTAATTAACAAAGCTGGTACGGAATGGCTAGAGAGCCAAGTCCATGCTTCTAAACCGTCGCGACAAGTCTCAACTGTGTAACCGTTTGCAGTCAAACTTGCTTCAATTCGCCGCCTCACCAGCGCTGCGTCATCAACAACGAGAATAGTACGACTAGCAGCAGGAAGCTCAGCAAATATTTCTGCTAGATCGAAGCTAGGAATGACAGTTCGATCGTCATCTCCAATGGGATTCATCCACAGATGTGCTGCTAGAGATGCAGGTTCTAAAACCGCGATCGACGTTCCATCAGTTTGTAAAGTTACCCCCATCATCCCTATAGGTGAAATTAACGGACTGGGTAAAGACTCGATCAACAATTCTGACTGTTCTAGCAAGTCATCTGCTAGCAACCAAGCGTCTCGTTCAGCTGCCGTGGAGGAGAAAGTAGAACGCACCCGCAAGCAAATGGCTGTATCTGACAACGGACGGTTGGCTCTCGCTCCTGGTTGCCAGTATTCTAATAAGTCAAGACATGGTATTGAAGCTTCATCTTGAGTTACAAACCAGTTAGGAGCGCTAGACATCGGGTCGCGATCGCTGGGCGTTGCTGATAAATTACTCCAAAGAGTCGTGGTGACGATCTCCTCGGCAGGAATAGCAAAGTTGCGATCGCCTGCCTGTACCAAGACGCAGCGTACTAATAAGTGCGGGACGGGAACCTGCATCTGAAAAGTCGTCCCTGCTCCCAGTACCGTTTTCAAGTTGAGATGTCCGCCGATGCTAGCAATTTGGGTGGCAACTACGTCCATCCCTACCCCGCGTCCAGAAATATCACTCACTTCGCTGCGAGAGCTAAAGCCAGATTGACAGAGAACGGCAAGCAAATCGGCGGGGGTATCGGTACGAGTCAGGGGTAGTCCTCGCGCTTGGGCAAGTTGGGAAATCTTGCTGGCATCAATGCCACCTCCGTCATCTTGCAAAGATAGCAGGTAAAATTTACCTTGGCGGCGTAGCGATAAGATAATCGTGCCTTGTTCCGGTTTCCCTAATGCTAGGCGATCGGCAGCAGACTCTAAAGCATGGTCGTAGGCGTTACGCATTAAGTGTAACAGAGCTGGCTCTAGGTGTTGTACCGTACCAGCATCGAGTTCCAAGTGTTCCCCCTGTACGATTAACTGAGCTGGCTTACCAAAGCGATTGATCAGATCGCGGAGAATACCCTTCGCCCGAAAACCCAAAACCTTAAATGGGATCAGCCGACTTTCTTCTACTGTTTGTTGGAGGTTGAGGACATTGCGATCTAACAATTGCAAACTATCTGCTGTTAGCCGCGAACTTGTCGCTGCTTCTGCGCCCAATTCTGACAGGCGCAAACTCACTTCTAGCAGGCGATTGACAATCGTATAACCTTGACGATATCGCTCTAAAGCTGGAGCCGTTGACACACTAGAGCGCTGTTGCTGTAAGTTATCTAAAAGGGCGTAATCGTCTTGAACTTGTCGTAACTGCGTCAGGTATTGCACGCTATCTTGCGCCAGCGACAGCAGTTGTCCGATTTGCGTCTGCAACGATTGATAAAATCCTTGCACTGCCCTTGCAGATAATAGCGTCTCCACCAAACGCTGAGACGATCGCTCCAAGCGTTCTAGAGGGACGGGGACTTGGATATTTGTTTCGGTAGTTGGTTGTTGGTAATTGGTAATTGGTAATTGGTAATTGGTAGTTGCTCCCTTGTCCCCCTTGTCCCCCTTG
>NZ_PYCI01000219.1:0-6248 GCF_003015105.1 Chroococcidiopsis sp. CCALA 051
GGACAAGGGGGACAAGGGAGAAAAACACCAATTACCAATTACCAATTACCAATTACCACTCCCACATTTATTGCCCAATTACTCGCAACCGCCGTCCACCAATCTCGATCTTTGGGAGATAAACGAGCTGAGGCTTATGCAGTAGGTAGTTTAGGTAGTCTATACGAGCAAAATCGGCAATGGCAGAACGCTCAAGAGGTGACCGAACAGGCTTTAATCTTATCTCAGGCAGTGAATGCACCGGATATTACTTATCGCTGGCAATGGCAATTGGCACGCTTATTGAGAACGCAAGGAGATACTCCAGGGGCGATCGCCACCTACAGAGAAGCAGTCAAAACTTTAAAAGCTCTGCGTAACGATCTCGTCGCTGTCAACCCAGAGATTCAATTTAATTTTCGCGATGAAGTAGAACCAGTCTATCGAGAACTCGTTGCCTTGTTGTTATCTGGGCAAAAGTCAGGCGAAACTCCTCAGCAAAACCTCGCCCAGGCACGCGAAACGATCGAAGCATTGCAGTTAGCGGAACTAGATAACTTTTTTCGGGAAGCCTGTATCGAAGCCCAACCTGTAGCGATCGATAATGTGGTGGATCGGGATAATCCTACAGCAGCGGTAATTTATCCGATTATATTACCCGATCGCCTGGAAGTGATTCTCAAAATTCCCCAGCAACCTCTACGCCACTATACGATCCATCAGCCACAAACTCAGGTCGAGCAAACTGTAGAACGATTGCAGCGATCGCTAACCGAGCCGGATCGTACTAAAGATGTCAGAACTTTATCTCAACAAATATACAGTTGGCTGATCCAACCTATTGCTAGTGAGTTGCAGCAAAGCGGAGTCAAAACCCTAGTATTCGTCCCAGATGGGGCGTTGCGAAATATTCCTATGTCTGCATTGTTTGATGGTAAGCAATATCTGGTCGAAAAATACGCGATCGCCGTGAGTCCGGGTTTGCAACTCATCAACCCTCAACCTATATCTCCAACCAATCTCAAAGCCTTAACTGCTGGACTCAGCGTTCCGCCTGCTAACTCTCCCTTTCCACCCTTACCCGCTGTCAGGTTGGAATTTAATTTAATTCAACAAGCCGGAGTCGCGATTGCCGAATTACTCGATCGCGCCTTTACTAGCAAGAGCCTAGAAACCAAGATCGACTCAACTAGCTTCAACGTAGTTCATTTAGCGACTCACGGTCAATTCAGTTCTCAAGCCGAGAATACATTTATCCTCGCCGCTGATGGACCAATTAACGTCAGGAAATTTGATGACTTATTGCGATCGCGCAATCGTCGCCGTCCAAATGCGATCGAATTACTCGTCCTCAGCGCGTGCGAAACTGCTATAGGAGACAGACGCGCTGCCTTGGGACTAGCAGGAATTGCAGTCAGGGCTGGGGCTAGGAGTACTCTAGCTTCTCTGTGGCAAATTGACGATGAAGCAACAGCTATTTTTATTGGTGAATTTTACAAACAACTCACCAAAACTAAACTCACCCGTGCCGAAGCCCTACGTCAAGCCCAACTGAATCTGATGAAAAACTATCCTAACTATCGTCGTCCTGGCTACTGGGCAGCTTATGTTTTAGTGGGAAATTGGCTTTAAAAGTGAGTGGTGCGTGGTGCGTGGGGTGTTGCAGCGAGCGGCGAAGCGTATAAGCCGATATTAGCTGCGTCGTGGTGCGTGAGAAGAGATAAAGAGTGAAGCAAAAGTGACATTCAATTCCGAATTCCGAATTCCGAATTCCGAATTCTCCTGACTCACCACGCTATCGTGGAATATACACCCACAGACGTAAATAAATATAATGCAGCCGCAGGCATTAATGCGATCGCCGAAACGTAAATCTTCTCCAAGGTCACGTTCTCAACCAAAGCATCCCCTCAAACGCTTACTCGCCTACACTCGCCACTATCGCGGGGAAATTTGGCTGGCATCTTTCTATTCTGTCTTAAATAAAATCTTCGATCTGGCTCCACCTGTATTGATTGGTGTTGCTGTTGATGTGGTAGTACAGCGTCAAGATTCAATTATTGCCCGTTGGGGAGTTAAGGATGTTTTTGCTCAATTTCTGATTCTCTCCGTCCTCACAGTGATTATTTGGATACTAGAATCAATTTTTGAATATGCCTATGCCAGGAAATGGCGCAACTTGGCGCAGAGGATTCAACACGAACTCCGCCTCGATGCTTACAACCACTTGCAAGAATTAGAACTCGCCTATTTTGAAGAACGCAGTACGGGCGGCTTGATGTCAGTTTTGAGCGATGATATCAATCAATTAGAGCGATTTTTGGATAATGGCGCGAATGAAATTATCCAAGTTACCGCTACAGTTCTAATTATCGGCGGGGCTTTCTTTATTCTCGCTCCTAGCGTCGCTTGGATGGCGATGTTACCCATGCCTTTTATTTTGTGGGGTTCGGTAGCGTTTCAACGACTTTTGGCTCCGCGTTATGCAGAGGTGCGAGAAAAAGTTAGCTTATTGAATGCAAGGCTGGCAAATAATTTGTCAGGCATTATGACGATCAAAAGCTTTACTGCCGAAGCCTATGAATCAAGCAGACTTGCAGAGGAAAGTCAAGCCTATCGTCAGAGTAACAGAAAAGCGATCGCGCTATCTGCTGCCTTCGTTCCCTTAATTCGGATGATTATTTTAGCGGGTTTTACCGCTTTACTTTTATTTGGAGGCATGGAAGCGATCGCGGGCAGAATGAGTGTAGGGACGTACAGCGTCTTGATCTTTTTAATTCAGCGTTTGTTGTGGCCCCTAACTAGATTAGGCGAAACCTTTGACCAATATCAACGGGCAATGGCTTCGACAAATCGAGTAATGAATTTACTCGACACTCCTATTGATATTCATACTGGAGATATTACCTTACCAATTCATGAGGTAAAAGGAGAGGTGATATTAAAAGATGTTACCTTTGCTTATTACGAGCGATCGCCCGTCATTGAAAATCTATCTTTGCAGATTCCTGCTGGAAAAACCATTGCAATTGTTGGTTCCACGGGTTCGGGGAAGAGTACTTTAGTCAAACTCCTGCTCAGATTATACGAGGTGCGATCGGGAACGATTACCTTAGATGGGATCGATATCCGCGATTTAAAATTGAGAGATTTACGCGCTTGTATTGGTTTAGTCAGTCAGGATGTTTTCTTATTTCACGGTACTGTAGCTGAGAATATTGCCTATGGTAGTCCCGATGCCAATATAGATAAAATTATCTCAGCAGCAAAGGTTGCAGAAGCGCATGAATTTATCATGCAACTGCCCCAAGATTATGAAACAATTGTGGGGGAAAGGGGACAAAAATTATCCGGCGGACAACGACAAAGAATTGCGATCGCCCGTGCAGTATTAAAGAACCCACCAATTTTAATCTTGGATGAAGCGACATCAGCCGTCGATAACGAAACAGAAGCAGCTATTCAGCGATCGCTCGAACGAATTATTGTCGATAGAACCACAATTGCGATCGCGCATCGTCTTTCCACCGTCCGTAATGCCGATTGTATCTATGTCATGGAGTACGGCAAACTCATCGAATCTGGAACCCACGAACAACTCCTAGAACGTGGAGGAATCTACGCCACGCTCTGGCGCGTCCAATCCGGCATAAAATAAATTTGTTCCTCATAGAACAACTACCAACTACCAATTACCAATTACCAATTACCAACTATGTTCTCATTTGGTAGCCCTCAACCTGTTGGAGAAGATGGACAATGGCGACAGCAATTAGATTGCTTTGTTAAGGAGAATCAACAAGAGTTAGCAGCGCTATCTTGGGGGTTGTTTTTGGAAAAAGGAGCCAGCGATGACACCTTGGGTATCGACATCCAACCGACACCGCGTTTTATCTTTTGTCCTAAATCTGCAATTGAAAAATTAAACGATCGCGTCAACAGTCAGATCCAAGAAGTTTTAGGATTTATTGATGCTCATAATCCTGAAAAACAAGTTTTAATTCTTGGTATTGGTAAAGGACAAATTAAGTTAATTCAATTTGAAATCGAACCCCCTCCCCCTATTTGTTTCGAGCATCTTGCTTCTGATGTAGATACATTATTAGGTAGATTAGAGCAACGTTTGAGCCAGTACGTGCAAACATGACTTTTAAACTAGAAAACGTCGTCCCTTGGGGGCGATCGCCTGTTAACAGTGACCAGTGACCAGTAATCAGTGACCAATTACTTATTTCATGTTGGTTGAGTTTAAGTTAGGAGTTAATTGGTGGTAAGCGCATAAGGCGTGGGTGAAATCCGCGATTTTAAATCCATGCTTTCCTTCTGTCTCCTGTTTCCTTTAACTTTTGACTTTTGACTTTTGACTTTTAACTTGCTTATATTTAGGTTTGGCATTCTGCGAATTCTATGCTTTGGGAATTGTCTCCTATGACTCAAATTGTCTGGATTGCTCGTCACGCCAATCGTCTTGATTTTGTCAATCCTGAGTGGTTCCTCACCGCAGAACGACCCTTCGATCCGCCGATTTCTGAAGATGGTAAAGTTCAAGCTCAACAACTGGCGCGACGGCTGAAAGGAGAAAATATCAGTCATATCTTTGCTTCGCCATTTTTGCGCACGGTGCAAACAGCTAACTACGTAGCAGAAGCCCTCAGTCTTTCGATTAACTTAGAATCTGGTTTGAGCGAATGGCTCAATCCTGCTTGGATGCCACAAGCGCCAAAAAGAGCGCCTCTGGATGTTTTAACCCGCATGTTTCCCAGGATCGACACTAGCTATAGTTCTCGCGTCACGGCAGAATATCCCGAAACTGGAGAAGTTGTCCTAGAACGGGCAGGGAAAACGGCTCGGTTATTAGCAGAAGAATTTTCCAAAGATATTCTGTTGGTAGGACACGGGGCATCTGTAGTAGGTGCAACAATGGGTCTGGTGGGCGCAACGGCTCAGACAGAGGTTAACGCTGCTTTGTGCTGTTTAGTGAAAGTTGTTCGTCCAGATCCAGAACAACCTTGGGTGATGGAGTTAAATGGCGACACATCTCACTTAAGTAAAACCGAAAAAATTATTCGATTTCATTAAAGCGATCGCTATGACAATACTGTTAGCAGGAGATATTGGTGGCACGAAGACGATCTTGCGTCTGGTGGAAACAACAGAAGCAACACCCAAAGCCCTTTACGAACAACGCTATAACAGTCGCGACTATCCAGATTTAGCGCCCATAGTCCAAGAGTTTTTAGCCACCTCTGAAGAAAAGTTGGGCAAAAAACTCTTACCGCAAAAAGCTTGTTTTGCGATCGCGGGTCCAGTTGTTAACAATACAGTACAGTTAACTAACTTGACTTGGCTGCTAGAAGCATCCAGGCTAGAAGAAGAATTGGGGATCGAGTCCATTTCCCTAATCAACGACTTTGCCGCTGTTGGTTACGGTATATTGGGTTTGCAGGAATCAGATTTGCACACCCTCCAAGCAGGTAAACCCCAAACAGGTACGCCCATCGCGGTAATTGGTGCAGGAACGGGATTAGGACAGGGATTTTTAATTCAGCAAGGCGACACTTACCATGTCTTTAGTTCCGAAGGCGGACACGCTGATTTCGCACCTCGTTCCGAGTTAGACTTTCACCTCTTGAAATACCTATTGGACAAGCACGACATCCAACGAGTTTCAGTAGAACGAGTGGTATCGGGACAAGGAATTGTCGCCATCTACGAATTTTTTCGCGATCGCCAAAACGTGAAAGAATCGCCAGAAATTGCCCAAGTTGTAGCAGCTTGGGAAAAACAAGCTGGCAAGAAAGAAAAAACCGTCGATCCAGCCGCCGCAATTTCCAAAGCCGCCCTAGAAAAAAGCGATCGCCTGTCAGAACGGGTTATGCAGATTTTTGTTGAGGCTTACGGCGCAGAAGCAGGAAACCTCGCCCTCAAACTCTTACCATATGCAGGGTTATACATTGCTGGTGGCATCGCTGCAAAAATCCTCCCCCTGATGCAAGAAGGTACTTTTATCCGCGCCTTCACCAGTAAGGGACGGATGCGACCTTTACTCGAAAACGTTCCCGTGCATATCGTCCTGCGATCGGACATTGGGCTAGTTGGTGCTGCGATCGCCGCAGATCGTTTATAGATGGAGACAATTCGCAATTCGCAATCCCCCTACAATACTCGCAAGCTACGCAATTCGCTATGACCTCTGTAAGGGCGGGTTTTGAGGAAAGATTTCTTGCTGTGGCTGTGAATTTCGGGCTAAACCCGCCCCTACACTACAC
>NZ_PYCI01000077.1:0-29681 GCF_003015105.1 Chroococcidiopsis sp. CCALA 051
ACCCAACCCCCCGATAAATTGGGGGGCTTTTGTTGAGATCCCCCCAACCCCCCGATAAATTGGGGGCTTTTGTTTTGACTTTTAACTTTTGACTTTTGACTTGTTTGATCGGGGGGCTTTTGTTTTGGCGTAGGGAATTATGAAGTTGCGATCGGTAAACGTACCCGAAAACAGGTGTCTCCAGGCTTTGACGTAAAATTGATGTCGCCGTGATGCTTGCCCACAATAATCCGATACGTGACATCCAAACCCAAACCCGTGCCTTGTCCTACACCTTTAGTGGTAAAAAATGGCTCGAAAATACGGGGTTGAATATTGGCAGGAATGCCCGATCCGTTGTCGGCGATCTCGACTACTATATGGTCGTGTTCTTGCCAAGTCCGCAGCCAAATCTTACCCTGTCCTTGCATGGCATCGATCGCATTATCAATGAGGTTCGTCCACACTTGATTCAATGCCCCACCATAACCGACAATTCGCGGCAAGTTGCGATCGTAGTTGCGGATTACAGTCACGCCACCTTTGAGTTTGTGACTTAAAATTGTCACAGTGCTTTCTAGCCCTTGATGTACGTCTACGTCTTGTAGAGGGGCGCGATCCATGTAAGAGTAATCTTTAATTGCCTGTACTAACTGAGAAATGCGATCGGCACAGCGATCGATCTCTTCAATTGCCCCAACACCTGTAAGGGATGCAGCTAACCAAGCGATCGCCCCAGATAGGGCATCGGTAGGTATTTTCTGGGCGATGCTTTCTAGCCAAGTTGAATCTAACCCAGTTCCAACTAAAATGGGGGCGAGTTGCCAACTATTTTCTACATGATAGGTTGTCAGCCACTCAGCTATTTCATCCTCGCGATCGCTTTGTGTCAGTGGATCGAGAGTAGATATATTTTGCGCCCGTTGCACTGCCTCGCACTGCATATCAATCAAAAAGCCGAGTTGTTCGTTTGTCATCTGCTGCTTCAGCTTTAAAGTGAAGCAGGGTATATCTTGCCAAAGTTCGTGTAAGTGTTTGACACTGCGTCTGACGGCGGCGGCGGGATTATTCATTTCATGGGCGAGTCCAGCGGCTAACGTTCCTAAAGCAGCTAATTTTTCTCGTTGCTGTGCTATTGTTTGTACCGTTTGCATTCGCTGTGCCATCGTGCTGAGAATGGAGGCAGTAACGCAGGAACAAGTAGATAGTAAGCGCCAAAATGCGTCTTTCGGTAATTCAAAAATACGCGATCGCTTAATCGCAATTCCACTCGCCCAATAGGTATCTTGTCCCATTAATACGGGTAATTCGCCAAATAGGGTTTGTGTGTCGTAGGTAGCTAAAACGAGTTGCTGGTTCCCGACTTGCTGGGTAATCCGAATTTCTCCTTCTAGTAGGATAAATACGCAATCGGCTGGATCTCCTTCTTGACGGTGAACTTCTCCTGGTTCTCGCCATACTTCTTGTCCGCGATCGCACAACCACTGCAATTCTGTTTCTGGTAATTTGACAAATAACGGTACTTGACGGAGTGCGTCTTTGATATTGAGTTGCTGGCGAGGAGGGTTTTGAGTATTAGTCATGGTAAGTCAAAAATTAAAAGTCAAAAGTCAAAATAGAATTTTTTAGCAATTTTGAACGCGGACGAATGCAGATAAATATTGAGTTTTTATCGTAGATTTAATTTAGAGTGGTGGTTGTAGAGGTATTTCGGCAAGATGAGGAATAAATTGTTCGGCTATAGACTTGGCGATCGCATCTGGTCTTTCAATATTTTCTAAGTTACACAGCAAAATAACTGTAACTTTGTCATCAATATAGCGCGTTATATTGGTAGCAAATCCTTTGATTGAGCCATTGTGACCGACAACTAGTTTATCTGAGTAGTTGGGTATATGCCATCCTAGCCCATTGGTAAAACCGTACTTTTCGCGCTCGTTTCCTAACTTAGATTCATGCGATCGCCACATCTGCTGTAAGGTAGATCTTTTGAGAATTTTTTCACTACAAAGTGCAGCTTCCCATTTCACCATATCTGTCACAGATGACACCCAACCGCCAGCAGAATAAGTATTTGATGGACTATAGTATTCTTTATTCTGGAGCGTGTTATTTTCTAAACAATAGCCAGCAACCCGATCTTTGATAATTTTTGCTGGATCGTTCATTACTGTTGCAGTCATTTCTAGTGGGGTAAAGATTAATTCTTTCAGCAAGACTTCATAAGGTTTACCACTGACTTTTTCCAACATAAAACCGAGTAAGTAGTAACCTGTATTGTCATAAGACCAATATTCTCCTGGTGAAAATATCAATGGTAGTTCAGATACTAAAGCAAGAATTTCCTGTCTAGAAATATCGAGGCGAGTTTTTTGCCAATACTCAGCAACAGATGTGTAACTGGGAATACCAGATTGATGACAGAGAATATGTTTTAAAGTTACTGGCTGCCATGCTAAGGGGGGATTATCTAAATAGTCGGCGATACTGTCATCCAGACTAATTTTATTTTGTTCTACTAACATCATCGTGGCAGTAGCAGTAAAAGTTTTGCCAATTGATGCTAGCTCATAAACAGAAGTTTCCGTTGCTGGTACAGACAATTCCACGTTAGCTAATCCATAGCCTTTCACTAGCAAGGGAATACCATCTTTTACTACTGTAATTGATAAACCTGGAATAGAATGATTTATTCTCAAAGCCTCAATATAATCGTCAATCATTCTGAGATCGTAGTTTGGTTTAATAAGAATATCGAACTACTTACTTGCTGTTAGTTTAGCCATAAATTGCATTACCGTTTGGTTAAAAGGTTCTGGAAATTCCAGCCAATAATTATGACTCCCTTGCTCCAATACAACTAATTCTGAATTAGGAATATGTGTCGCTAACTCTTCAGAAAATTTTAAAGAAATGAAAATTTCGTCTTTACCGATAAGTACCAAAGTAGGAACTAAAATTCGATCGATCTTATCTCGTGTATCGTGTTGTAAAAGAGCAGCAACTTGTCCAGCAAAACCATAATTCTGTTGAGGGTGAGGATTATTTAACCCTAAATTTACTGCTGCTGTAACTCTTGCTTCGTCTTCAAAAAATTCATCTGTAAAAACCCATAAACAAATTTCTTGCAATCGCGTTTCTGTAGAAACCTGTTCCTCAAGCATTTTTAACCATAATTTAGTCAAATATTTAGCTCTAGCTGGAAACTTAGCACCTGTCGTTACCAAAATCAGGCTCTTAACTAGTTCTGGATATTTTAAAGCAATTTGCTGAGCAATCATTCCACCCATTGAAAAACCTAAAACATGGGCATTTTTAATATTTAAAACTCTCAACAATCCTACCGTATCGTCAGCCATCATTTCAGTAGTATAAGGTAAGTCAGGAGAATCAGATTGTCCTACACCGCGATTATCAAAAACAATAACTTTATACCTTTGAGAAAATACAGAAACCTGATTTACCCAGGCACTACTATCCAAACTCAAGCCTTGAATTAAAACTAAAGGTTCTCCATCTCCATGTACCTCATAGTACATATTAATATTGCCAACCTTAATAGAAGGCATTTTTTTCTCCTTCTCACTCTTAATTCTTCCTTAAATAGCAAAATACCTTCCCATCTTTGCGCCTTTGCGTCTTTGCGCGACATTTTAATTCAAATTTATCGGCAGCCTAACTTGAAACTTTGTCTCTCCTGGCTTTGTTTCAAATCGAATATCACCCTTATGCTGTCCGACAATAATTCTACGAACAATATCTAAACCTAAACCCGTTCCTTTACCAACTTCTTTTGTAGTAAAAAACTGCTCGAAAATCCGCGATTGAATTTCTGGTTTAATTCCGATCCCATTATCAACAATTTCTACCAAAACGCGATCGCCTTCTTGACTAGTCCTAATCCAAATCTGCCCTTTACCACCCGTAGCATCGATCGCATTATCAATTAAATTCGTCCAAACTTGATTTAATTGACTCCCATAAGCACTAATCTTAGGTAAACTGCCATACTCTTTATGTACTGATACACCTTGTTTCAATTTGTATTTGAGAATCGTTAACGTGGTGTTAATTCCCTCATGGATATCCACCTCTTGTATGGGGGCGCGATCCATAAAAGAATATTCTTTCATCGCTTTAACTAATTCACCAATTCGTCCCGAACTTTGTAGCAATTCATGTAATAATCCGCTTCCCGTGACTGTTGCTTCCAACCAGCGCAGTACGCTACTCAAACATTCAGGTGTAATATGAGCTGTAATTTCATCTAATTTTTCTGTGGTAATTCCAGCGTTAACTAGTGTAGGGGCAAGTTTCCAACTTTCTTTGACATTGCGACCGTCTAACCAATCAGTTATCTCATCTTCAGCTTCACTTTGAGCAATTGGATCGCGACGAGAACAAGTTTTTGCAGTTGCGATCGCTTGTTTATATAATTCGCCCAAAAAATCGATTTGTGCCTTATCTAAAGGTTGCTGGTGCATCTGCAATGCTAAAGCGGGTAATTGCTGTAAAATTTCATCTAAATTCTGGACATTTCTTTTCACCGCCGCCGCCGGATTATTTAATTCATGTGCTAATCCAGCCGATAAAGTACCAAGAGAAATTAATTTTGCTTGTTGCTGGGTGACAGATTCGTGGAGTTGCGATCGCTGCGTGGCAATTTTTAAAATACTACGCCATACTTGAGGGCAGATTTCCAACATCTGCCAAAAAGCTTCTGGATTGAGTTTATAAAGTGTAACGGGAGTCAAGGCACGTCCGCTAGTAGGATAGGGTTCGTCTAGCAGTAAAATTAATTCTGCAAATACTTCCCCAGAACCTAAATTGACGGCATGTGCTGCTTGTCCGTCTACAGTTCGCGTCCATTCTGTAACTCCTTCTAAAATGATATAAAATCCATCTGGCGGATCTCCTTGTTTGGCAATTTGCGTACCCGCATCGAGTTGAATTTCCGTACCGAGTTGATTTAAACACTGCAATTGCTTCTCATCTAAATGAGCAAAAATTGGTACTTGTTGTAGGGATAATTTAGTAGCTGTCATTTCAATTGGTAATTGGTAATTGGTAATTGGTAATTGATGGCTGAGACGCTACGATAAACGTGCTGCTGCTTCCCGTAATCGCTGATTACAGTTAGCGATAATAGGGCTACCGTGGGCAACGGAAATAACTTGTAAGTCGTGTATACTATCAGCTAATGTTTCTAACCATTGACGATAAGCATGGCGATCGCGTAGAAAAAATTGCCTGCCTAAAAAAGTCATACCAAAAAATCCATTTGCCCCAATAGCACTTGCTCCCAACCATTGAAATGTAAACTGTCCTTTGGGTGAGTTTTGTTGTAAATATAACTTATTTAAATTAAATAAAATATCTGTAAATATTAATGCTTTTCCTGTAGGTAATGGTAATTCATAAACGAGTTCCTGCGGACGAATACCAGCAGGTTCGTGACAGATAATGTCATATTTTGGTAATACTTCTTCTGCAATTCCATCTACAGCTACGACTTCTTCAACATATGGTTTTGCAGCGGCGGGACAAACAATTGTAAGTTGTGGATATCGCTGTTTGTATACGCCAGCATCTAGCCTATGAATGCGGTTGGGTACTATTAAAATTTTAGGTACGCCTAAAGACTCAAGCTGTGACATTCCCACTTCGTTGAGTGCGATCGCGCTGTGAATTAGTAAACTAGAGTCTGGCAATTTATAAACCACCATTTCACGTGGAACCATAGTAGAACTTGGTAAAATACCAGTAACGTGCCATAGATTCGGCGCTAGTTCTGCAATTGCACTATGAGGTAAAACATGAGATTGCCACTCATCTTTAGAAGAAGTGCTTTTACGAGGTTTAATTAGAGAGAAGAAAGCATAGAATAGCTCAGAATCTCCTTTTTCTTCTTGTTTCATCCACTTATTACCAAAGTCTTTGCATTGGATCGGCATCGAAAGCAGAATCGATACTTAATATTGGTAATTGCTCTACAATTACTTGTGAGATTAACAGGCGATCGAACGGATAGCGATGGTGAAGACGTAAGGATGCAACTACAGCTTACCCAAGGCTAGCTACACTCAACAAAATATCATTATTTGCATCATTAACGATCTCCAAAACTGAGGTGGTTAGTTGTCCTTCATTTGCCACGTATCAAATAAATGTATGAGTAACTAGCAAGAACCTCATGACATGTAATCCTTAAAATCTTCTAGAGGTTCATCAAAATCATCGGATATTATTACTAAGCCTTTAGCGCTTTCTGGCTGACGGCGACGTTGAGTTGCCAATAGCGGCGTGAGTTGAATTAGTAGCTGTTCGTCTTTTGTAATAATGACTTCTTCCCCACGCATTGCAGCTTCAATTAATTCTGATAATTGTTGAGATACTTCAACAAGATTGACTTGTCGCATAGCTACAACCTCTCTATTTCTACTTTTTTGGTCATCGATCATTAGTCATTTGTTACTTACAAATGTAATTTTGACTTTTGACTTTTAACCTTTGAATTTTGACTTCCCTATTACCCATTACCACCTACAACACATTACTCAAATACCGATGGATGAATTGGACGCAAATCGATCCCTCACCAACGCTAGAAGCCACGCGCTTAATGGAACCGTGACGTACATCGCCCACAGCAAAAATCCCAGGTACGTTAGTTTCTAATAAAAAAGGTTCTCGATCTAACGTCCATCCTTTTGGGCGGTGTCCGTTCTGGCTGAGATCTGTTCCAGTCAAAACAAAACCGCGATCGTCGCGTGCGACAATTCCATCTAGCCATTCTGTTCTGGGAACAGCCCCAATGAAGATAAATAGGGAATTAGCCGGAACGACTTCAGTTTCACCTGTTTGAGTATTTTGAATGGCGATCGCCTCTAAATTTGTCTCTCCTTTTACCTCCACCACCTGAGAATGCACCTTAACTGTAATATTTGGTGTCTCGGCAATTTGGTCGATTAGGTATTGCGACATGCTACTAGCAAGAGACTCGCCCCGCACTAACATCGTGACGTGGTGGGCATAGCGAGAAAAATACATCGCCCCCTGTCCGGCAGAGTTTGCACCACCAACGATGTAGACTTCTTCCCCTTGACAAGCTAGGGCTTCGGTTTGCGCTGCACCATAGTACACACCCGCCCCAGTCAATCGATCCATTCCTGGGACGTTCAACCGTCGCCACGAAACGCCCAACGCCAAAATTAAAGCATGACAGCTAATTTCGCTGCCATCGGCGAGAGTTATAATTCGATAGGGATCTTCTATGCGAATTCCCTGCACTTCTTGGGGATTGAGGATCTCTACACCAAAACGCCTAGCCTGGGTGACTGCCCTTCTCGCTAAATCGCCACCACTCAAACCCACAGGAAATCCCAAATAATTCTCAATCCGCGAACTCGTTCCCGCCTGTCCGCCTGGGGCTTCCCGTTCAATGAGTACCGTGTGCAACCCTTCCGAAGCACCATAAACCGCAGCCGCTAAACCTCCTGGTCCTCCTCCTACAATCGCCAGATCGTAAAATGGTTTTCCAGCTTGAGTCTGTAGCCCAATTTTGGCTGCAACCTCCAAAGGCGAAGGTTTGAGTAAACTAGAACCATCGGAAAATAGCACCAGCGGCAAATTTAATTTATCGCAGTCGGCGTATTTAACTAAATCCTGCGCTTCCTCTGACAATTCAATATCCAACCATTGATAAGGTAATTGGTTGCGGGCGAGAAAATCTTTAATCTCGTGAGAATGGGGCGACCAGCGATTGCCAATTACGCGAATCCCATCAAAAGGCGGACGGAATTGCGATAACCAATCATCGAGGAGATCGTCCAATACTGGATATAACCTTTCCTCTGGCGGGTCCCAAGGCTTCATCAAGTAATAATCGATCCGCGTAGTATTGATAGCGCGGATTGCTGCATCCGTATCTGCATACGCCGTAAGTAAAGCCTTTTTCGTCTCTGGAAACATCTGTAACGCCTGTTCCAGAAACTCTACCCCAGACATTTGAGGCATTCTTTGGTCTACTAAAAACAATGCTACAGGCTCGTTTCGCAGTTTAAGCTGTTGCAGCGCTTCTAAAGCAACTGCCCCAGATTCCGCCCGCAAAACGCGAAAGCGATCGCCATATTCACGTCGCAAGTCCCGTGCCACCGCTTGCAAAACTTCTGGATCGTCGTCAACTGTTAAAATGACAGGCTTAGTTGTCATGATTGGTAATTGGTAGTTGGTGAGTGGCTGGTAGCTAGTGGCTAGTGGAACCAGAATCTTTCTAGTCACCAGCCACTAGCCACTAATAACTGATAACCGTTAACTGATAACTGTCAACAGCCATTGCTTAGCTGCTTGCACGTCTTCTCCACTTAAGGCGTGTCCGCCAGGATGCCAAGTGAGGGTTACATCAGCACCAGCAGTCTGCAATATTTTGACTAATCGTTCTGTTTCCTCTGGACTGACGATAGAATCGTTACGTCCGGCTGCAATAAATATGGGGATACCAGTAAGACTGGGTAATTGAGACGGTTCGAGGGGAACCATCGGACGGAATAATACTGCTGCACTCAAAGTATAGGGACGGAGTAACAACATACTGACAGCAATATTTGCTCCATTGGAATAGCCTACAGCAACAACTCGATCTGGTTCAAATCCGTAGCTGTCAGCAGCAGTGGCAACAAAGTTAGCAAGTTCGTGGGTGCGGAATTTTAAGTCTTCTAGATCGAATATCCCTTCAGCTAAGCGCCGGAAAAATCGCGGCATTCCATTTTCCAAAACTTGACCGCGTGGGCTGAGTATTCCTGCATCTGGGATTAATTCTTCCCCCAGCCAAAGTAAATCGGTTTCATCGCCTCCTGTTCCATGTAGCAGTAGTAAGGTGTAAGGTATATTTGGCTCAGCAGCAGGGATAAAACGGTGAGTAAATCCGAGTTGAGTTTGAGGGCGATGGTTGCTGCTACGAATGGGAGAAGTACCAGTTTGCGGTAAATATAGTGATGGCAAAATTGCTTCGATTCGCTGCCGCTTCTTTTCCAGCCAAGGAGGTAGCATCAGGTGAGTTCCCAGTTCTGCTGGTGCTTCATCAACGGTAAAACCTGGGGCATCTGTAGCTAATTCAAAAATAATTCCCCCTGGTTCTTGAAAGTAAACTGAGTGGAAATATTGACGATCCAAGATTGGGGTAACGTTAAATCCTAATTTGGCGATCGCGCTTCTCCAAGCTTCCTGTTCCTCATCGTTACGAGTCCGCCACGCTATATGATGGACTGTCCCCACCGCTACCGCACCTTTCCAAAAATCTGGCGCACACCTGACATCGACAATTTTTCCCGATCCTCCTACCCCAATTTGGTAGCGAAATATATTCCCTTCTTGTTGTTGAAAATTCCACCCCATCGTTTCTGTCAGCAACTTTGCCGTCAGTTCGTAGCCATCCTCACATAGCATGATTGTATGAATTCCACGGATTGCGTGTTCTGCGGGAATACCGTTAGTAGACCAAGGCGATGAAGCTTGAGGATTGGCTGTGGCTACTAGTTCTAATATCAATCCATCTGGGTCTTTAAAACTCAAGACAGACTCACCAAACCTTTCTTCGGGACTTTCGTAGCGGATGCCATATTTAATACAGCGTTCGATCCAATAACCCAACGATGCTTGGGGAATGGCAAAGGATACAATTGTCGCTTGTCCCGTTCCTTGACGACCCTTGGGCGCATCAGACCAGACGAAAAACGTCATAATCGTACCAGGTCGTCCTAATTCATCGCCGTAATAGAAATGGTATGTTTCAGGATCGTCGAAATTGACAGTAACTTTGACTAGACGCAGACCCAAAAAACCAGCGTAGAAGTTGAGATTTTTCTGTGGGTCTGAGGCGATCGCAGTCACATGGTGAATTCCCAGGATTTCTTGGCTCATGTCGTTTCCCTGCTTGCTGTGAGGACACTATGACCAACCCGTACACTGTGTTTCTGAGTTTTCTATATAGTTTTCAAACTCTTAAGAGTACCTATTTAGTTATTTCCGCCACTAAAATCGAACAGCGCAGACTCATGCAAATTACTTAATTTATACCTTGTTTTTCGTCTAAATTGTCTGCCTAATATATTTTGCTGTATCTACCATAAAATAATCAAAAAGTAAAGTCTTTATGAGAGAGGCAATTGAATTATGGTAAGTTTCAATCGAATTGATGTTGCAGCTAGCGAACATATGGGAGCAGTCCAAGTACCAGTCAAGCTTACAAATGCTGTTGATGAAATCTTAGTCAATCGAGGATTACTTAATCCAAATCAGTTGCGCGTGTGTGAAACTGAAGCACTAGTAGACACTGGTGCAGTTCGTACAGTCGTATCTCAAGCTATAGTACAAGAACTGGGCTTAAAAGTTCGCGCTCAGCAGCTTGCTAAATATGCTGATGGTAGAGAGGAAATGGTGGGACTTACTGAACCTGTAATTATCGAAATCATGGGACGGGAGACAACCGAGGCAGTGTTAGTAACTGGGGATGAAGTCTTAATTGGTCAAACTGTATTAGAAACATTAGATTTACTCGTAGATTGTAAAAATCAGCGTTTAATTCCCAATCCCGCTCATCCCGACCAACCTGTTTTTCGGATCTAATCAGTTATCAGTTATCTGTCAGCTGTCAACCAATTACCAATTACCATTCTCATGAACCAATATATAGTTATCTTTGACGGCAATTGCAATCTCTGTACCACTCTCGTTCAATTATTAGAAAAACTAGACCAAGGACAAAAATTTCGCTATATATCCATGCAAGATGAAACTGCTTTGCAACAGTTAGGAATTACATCTCAAGATTGCGAACTCGGGATGATTTTAATTGATGCTAATACTCCCAATCGTCGTTGGCAAGGTACAGCCGCCGCTGAAGAAATTGGCAGACTATTACCGATGGGTGAAATATTTGTCAATGCTTACCGTTCTCTACCTGGCTTAAAATGGATGGGCGATCGCACTTACGAACAAATCCGCGATAACCGCTACACTCTATTTGGCAAACGCGACACGACATATAAAACTGTGTACGCCGCCGATTGTGGCTGCGCTTCTGGGGGAGTCGGGAAAGAGAATTGAGGGAGCAAGACAAGTCACAAGTCAAATTTAACTGGTCACTTGGTTGCTGATAACTACTCCCTGCTCACTGCTCCCTGCTCCCTTGACCATTAAACACTTCCATAATCTTGCGGCAAATCTGCTTTAACTTGTCGCTGGATTCTGTTTTGGGTTTTGTTTCGCCTTCACAACGCCATTCCTCAACCGTAGAAAATTGCCACTGTTTGCCACGATGATCGAATCCAGCAGCCTCCACGCCGATGCAACGCCGGACATCGCTGATGGGATCTTGATAAAACCGAATTTGGATTAGGATACTGCGACTCTGAAACGATTTACTCCAACCAGGAAAATGAAAGCCAATATCAACCGAGTCAGGATCGACTAACTCTAGTGTTTCTGGATCGTTCGTCCAAGGTTTGAGATCGGCTCTAATTTCAGGAAACTCTGCTTTGAGTAAATTCACCACCGTAGCAATCTTACTTGTAAACTCCAGATTAATCGCTTGCTCGGCTGCATTCACGCGAAACACTCCTGTAGATTGAAATATAGATGAGAGAAGTGAGGGCAGCAAGATTTCTAGAAAGCTCGCTGCTATTGGTAACTAATTTTAACAATTCCCTGAGTGCTTACTTGCGTGACTTGTGATACAAAAATTGTCATTAGTCATTAGTCATTTGTTATTTGTGATTCACAAATGACTAGCGATCGCCATAACGTTTCGAGCGTGTGGGGTTGCTATAAGGATCGATCTAGTTGAAGACCAACATTTCTAGCGCGGATTTGCGATGAAAAGGTTGATTTTCTATCTTTTGAAGATTGTATTTTTCGACTATGGAACTATCATTCGTTTGACTGTAAAGCGCTAACGTCGCAAATGACTAGTGACTAATGACCAATGACCAAAAATTATAAAACCCGTAGGTAATTTAAGCTACCTACAGGTTTATGTTTAACGATAATTACTTAAGTATAGTATTAGAGCTAGAGATATTCGGTTTGCTGTCAAGTAAACCCTTGCTTGTTTACTCTATATTAACTGTAGAACTTACTCTATCTTACTGTCATCAAGAAATGATGAAGATGCACCACTATACTATAAAGAAATGATGTTTTCTACTCGGTCAAGGCTAGAAGAGTCGAGAGTCGGGTGGAATGCGCTGCCGAAAGCGCTTCGTTTTGCCATCTTCGCCATTATTGGTTTTTTGCTAATCTTGATGCTGACGCTGCTAGGAGTGTTCAACAGAGAGCCAATGATGCCTGCACCACCTCAGTTACTGACAGAGCCATTTTTACAACTACCAACAGCCAACTCTGTACAAGTAGTGTGGTTTACAGAATTTGCAGGTAGTCAGCACGCAGTTACTTATGGTGCAGGACTGAAACAAACTGCGATCGCCTCTACAGTTAAACTCAGCCGCACGCGAGAAGATCGAGAGTCCCATGTCGGCGCACAAGCTGAAACCGGACAATACCAAAACATCAAACTGCGAGATATCTGGCGACACGAAGCAGAAGTGAAGGGGTTAAGTGCTGGGGTGCGCGTCCCCTATCGCGTGTCTAGCGTGCGTGAAGATGGCACGACATTCAGTAGCGGTGAATATACCCTTGCTTCCCTGCCTGAATCTGGAACGCCACTCAAAATTTTACTCACCTCGGATCATCAACTCAAACCGATGACAGCAGCAAACTTGCAAAAAGTAGTAGAGACGGTAGGGAGAGTAGACGGAGTTTTCTTTGCTGGAGATTTAATTAATATTCCCGATCGCGCTTCCGAATGGTTTGACGATAATCGTGGTGGCGCGTTTTTTCCCTGCTTGCAAGGAAGGGCAAAATACGAGATTGCTAAAACAGTGTATCGCGGTGGGGCGATCGCTCAATATGCGCCAATATTTCCCGCGATCGGCAATCATGAGGTAATGGGTAGATATGGTAGTGGCGATAGTTTAGGGGAAGAATTCGAGAATTCTATCCCGCGTGCGATCGCCAAAAAACTTTATCCCGGACAAACAGAAACTCAAACAGAACAATGGTTGAAGGATCGTTCCTTTAATACGAATACATACGAAGAAATTTTCACGCTTCCCGAAACGAGTCCAGGCGGAAAGACATACTACGCCATTACCTTTGGTGATGTGCGGTTGGTAGTGCTGTACGTAACAAATATGTGGCGATCTTACAATCTCACGCCAGATGTAAGAGGAAAGTACCAAGAACGCCAACAAGATTTAGATCGCCCTGAAAAGTGGGGCTATGGACAAGTCATTTTTGGTGAAATTGCTCAGGGTAGTCCGCAATATAACTGGTTGGAAGCGGAACTCAAAAGCCAAGAGTTCCAACAAGCGAAATACAAGATTGTCATGTTCCACCATCCGCCCCATTCTTTAGGAGATAATATCGTTCCTGCTTATACCGATCCAGTACAAATTCGCGATCGCGCTACAGATGGTAGCCTCGAAGCAGTGCGATACGAATATCCTAGAGCAGCAGATTACATCATTCGCGATGTCGTACCTTTATTAGAGACGGCTGGGGTGCAATTAGTTTTTTACGGGCATTCTCATCTCTGGAATCGTTTTATTAGTGATAATGGCACGCACTTTTTAGAAACATCGAATGTTGGCAACACTTACGGTGCGGCAGTGGGAAATAAAAGGCGAAAAGTCCCACCTGGCAATAATAAGGATTATGTTGCGCTAGGCAATCCAAATGGATTAGAACCTATAGTACCAACCATTGCCCCTTTACGAGGTGAAGACGATAAGCCACAGCCTTATATTGCCAGCAACGATATTACAGTTTTTAGTATTTTCAATACGGCAACAGGTACGATTAGTAGCTATCGATTTGACACGCGATCCCCGGGTTCAGATGTAGTTAAGTTTGATGAATTTGCTTTGTAGAGACGTTTCATGAAACATCTCTACATATATAGCGATTCTCGTTATGATGCGATACATTCGTAGGGGCGCACAGCTGTGCGCCCCTACAGATCTTGTATTTCATCGAATTGAAAAAGGCTATATAAAAAATTAAGGATACAAACCGCGATCGCTGAGTGCTTGAGCAACGCGACCGACACCCAACATATATGCAGCCCCACGCAAGGATATCTCCCGCTGTCTAGATTTTTGAGACACTTGCTGATATGCTTGCACCATCAAATGTTCTAGTTCTCGGTTGACGCGCTCTTCATCCCAAAATACATAAGACAGCCCCTGCACCCATTCCAAATAACTCACTACAACTCCGCCAGCATTCGCCAGAATATCGGGTAATACTGTTATCCCTCGTGCTTCTAAGATGCGGTCTGCTTCAAGGGTTGTCGGTCCATTCGCTGCTTCTGCTACAATCGCGGCTTGAATTTGGTTAGCATTATCCTCAGTAATTTGATTTTCTAATGCAGCAGGAATCAGCACGTCGCAGGGTAAAGTTAACAGCTGAGCATTACTAATTGGCATGGCGTTGGGGAAACCCTTCAAACTGCGGTGATTTTGAGCCGCAAAACTCTTAAGTGCGGGAACATCTAAACCATTTTCGGCGTACACTCCCCCAGCACCAGTAGACACAGCAATGACTTTTGCTCCTGCTTGATGGAGTAACAAAGCCGCCGCACCGCCAACATTCCCAAAACCTTGAATCGCAATTCGCGATCCCGCCAAAGACTTACCCCGTTCGGCAAGTGCTTCTCGCACGGCAATCATCGTACCCCGTCCCGTTGCCATTTCTCGACCCCGCGATCCACCCACCGAAATCGGCTTTCCGGTCACGATTCCCGGTACGGCGTGACCGACGTTGACAGAATACGTATCCATCATCCACGCCATTTCCCGTGCGGAAGTCCCCATGTCTGGGGCGGGAATATCTACAGATGGTCCAATATCCTTGATCAGTTCGCTCGTATAACGTCTGGTAATGCGTTCTAGTTCTCCCACACTATAGCGACTAGGATCGATCGCAATTCCGCCTTTTGCCCCACCGTAGGGAATACCCAGCAAAGCGCATTTCCATGTCATCAACATTGCCAATGCTGAAACTTCTCGCAGGGTTACAGCCGGATGGTAACGAGTTCCACCTTTATAAGGTCCTAAAATATCACAATGCTGTACGCGATGCCCCGCTAACACTCGCACTTCGCCGCTATCGAGTTTAACTGGAATTGATACGGTGATAACTTTGCGCGGGTGACTCAGCATCACGAGTAGGTTTTGGTCTAACCTTAATTCTTTTGCTGCCTGTTCTAGATAACTACAAGCTTGGTCGTAGGGGCAAATATGAGCCGGAGAGGGAGTTTCTAGCGGCAGTGGGGATGTAGAAACCATATTTTTTCCTCTATTTGATTGCGATCGCCCGATTGCGATCGGATTATCTCTCGATCTCTAGCCTATCCTTCCACGATCGAAACACACTAAATTTCTGTAAAATTCGTTACATTTTTATCAGGGAGCAGGGAGCAGGGAGCAGGGAGCAGCGGAGATTTAAACAATTTCCGACTTACGACTTACCAGCAGCCATTTTTGCCGTATTTGCATCTAAAAAATGCTGCGATCGCATGATGTCGTAAAGATTTGTCTCTGATTCGAGCAAGCAGGCGTGTCCGCTGTAGGGTAGGACAACTAAACGGGAATTTGGCAAGATGCCCAGCAATCGTTCGGCTTCTGCAATTGAAGGTAAAAGACGATCTTGAGCGCTGGCAATTAGTAGTACTGGTTGTGTTAGTTGTCGTAACTGTGTTTTGTCTACATCGAAGTTCTTGATTAAAGCAATTCGCCAGAGAACTGTTTCTGGGGGTACTGAACGAATGACTTTAAGCATTTCGCGACGATCGCTTTTAGTTACTCTCCCCAAGGAGGCAAGAAACGGTAACAATCCCACTGCCCCAAATTGGTAGAAACAAGACGGCACTAAATTTGCAAATTGCGAACCCCACGCTAAGAAAGGACGAAGTTGTACGGAAGAAGCAGGATTGACCAAAATAATGCGGCTAAATAACTCTGGTGCTTTGACTGCTACTTTCATTGCTAGACAGCCACCGAATGACTCGCCGCACAAGTAAACTTCTCTTTGAGGATTTTTAGCAAGTTCTTTGTGAATCAGTTGAATCACTTGTGCGCTCAACACATCCCAACTTGTCATATCATCTGGTGGAATCATCAAACAACGCACGTCAAAAGCAACTTCTAAACCTTCAGTTTGCGATCGCAATAACTGCCCCGTTCCATCCATACCTGGTAAAAATACGAATAGCGGATACTCCGGCTGAAGTTTTTTCGGACTGAGGAAGCAGGGACGATTGGAGACTATTGGTGTTGTTGTAGAAAATCGGGAATCGGTAGGGGCGCACTGCTGCGCGCCCGTACTAGGAAGTCGGGAGTCGGAGAATTTTGAATTTTGAATTTTGAATTTTGAATTTTGAATTTTGAATTGCTCCTCTGCTCCTTTATCATTCATAACTAGTAACATCCTTGACGTAACAGCGTCTCGATTTCTGTCTCGCAGCGCTCGGTCAATTCTGAGACAACAGCTTTTGCTTGTTTGCCCTGATATTGTTTCACCTGCTGAGGCGTAATCCACAAGGGATGACCGACGAGAAGGGCAACGCGGCGATAAATAACTAAAGGATGCCAGCCAGCGCGATCGAATAAAGGTTCTGAGGGGTCAAATACACTCAGCAGCCGTAGCGGTACGGCGGAGGTGTTAACTTCTTCTAAAGAGGCGATCGCCACTGGTAAAACTGCCAAGTCCTTGACTGGTTTATGAATCTCTCCACCCGCAGCTGCCCGAATCGCTAAGTGAGCAAATCCGCGCTGAAACTTTTGCATCTGGTAAGGTTGACTAAATTGCACCATTGGCTTTGTCCCTTCGGGAAAGACTCCCACGGCTTGCCGACGTTGCAATAATTCAATTGCTTGATTAAAAAAGCTTTGTTGGCGATATTGGGGAGTTTCCAAAGGAAAACACCCTAATTGACCCGTGACAATCTCGCGCATGACTGGTACTTGTCCCATGTAATGATGGCAAGCAAAGCGGATTGGACGTTCCACTGCCTTCATCAATAGCGGTGCATCCATAAAGCTACGATGATTGCTCACGATCAAAACGGCACTATCGCGAGGAATACGGTCTTCGTAATAGAGAAACTGTTTGGTTCCCATCGAAGCCAGAAACCAATCAGAAATTTGCAGGGGGCTGTTTCCACTCATGCACTACTTTGTATAGTTCTTTTATGAGATCGGCAGCCGGCGATCGCTCGAACGAGTTGCTGCTGTACTTAATCTATTTTTACATTTCTTTGCGAACCTGATCGCATATCTTTGGGAATAGGAGTGAGGAGCGAGGAGCGAGGAGTGAGGGGACAAGGGGGACAAGGGAGAGAAGAGAGAGTCGCCCAGCGATCGGGAGCTGAGGAAGTTGAGGGGACAAGGGAGACAAGGAGGACAAGGGAGAGAAGAGAGAGTCGCCCAGCGATCGGGAGCTGAGGAAGTTGAGGGGACAAGGGAGACAAGGGGGACAAGGGAGCAATTACCCATTACCCATTACCCATTACCAACTACCAATTCCCTACACCACTCTCCACTTATACAGTTTCTATCAGAAATTGAGCTAATTTTATAGAGTTTAATTATTCGATCGCGATCGCAAGAGTCATAACTCAAGTAATTATGTAGTTGCATTAAAAGTAATGAAAATATATAACTACCAAGGCTGATATATGATAGAGGGAGTTTTTAAATCCTCTGCTTAAGATTCATGAATTTTGCCGATCGCAGCAAAGACACATTCGCTGTTACAACGCCACTATATTACGTCAACGACTTACCTCATATCGGCAGTGCTTATCCAACGATGGCAGCAGATGCGCTAGCTCGGTTTGAGCGATTGTTGGGCAAGTCCGTACTCATGATTACAGGCACGGACGAACACGGGCAGAAAATTCAACGAGCAGCAGAAAGTCACGGGCGATCGCCTCAAGAGTATTGCGATCGAATTTCATCTAGTTTTGTCTCTTTATGGGAGCTGTTGAACATACAATACGACCGCTTTAGTCGGACGACAGCAACTCAACATGAAGCTATAGTCAAAGAATTTTTTGGACGAGTTTGGGATGCTGGAGATATTTACTCCGATCGCCAGCAAGGATGGTATTGCGTTTCCTGTGAAGAATTTAAAGAGGAACGAGAATTATTAGAGGGGAATTACTGCCCGCTGCACCCAAATAAACAAGTAGAGTGGCGAGACGAACAAAATTACTTTTTTCGCTTGTCGCGCTACCAAGAACAACTAGAAGCACATTATCAAAAATATCCCGATTTTATCCAGCCAGTCAGCCGTCGCAACGAAGTGCTGAACTTTGTCAGTCAAGGCTTACAGGATTTTTCGATTTCGCGGGTGAATGTAGATTGGGGTTTTCCCGTTCCCGTCGCGCCAGAACAGACGCTCTATGTCTGGTTTGATGCATTGTTAGGATACGTGACGGCGCTGCTCGATCCTGACAGCGAAGCAACTTTGGAAAATGCTTTAGCTCAATGGTGGCCCATTAACATACACATTATCGGTAAAGATATTCTCCGCTTCCATGCTGTCTATTGGCCCGCGATGTTGATGTCTGCTGGTTTGCCGTTACCAGGGCGAGTTTTCGGACACGGCTTTTTAACCAAAGACGGGCAGAAAATGGGAAAAACGATGGGAAATACAATCGATCCCGTAGCTTTGGTTAAGCAATATGGTTCCGATGCCGTGCGCTATTACTTCCTCAAGACGATCGAGTTTGGTAAAGATGGAGACTTTAGCGAAACTCGATTCATCAATACAGTCAACGCAGATTTAGCAGATAACTTAGGTAACTTGTTAAATCGCACCCTGAGCATGGTGCGCAAGTACTGCGCTGGCAAAGTACCGAGTGTAGGAGAAGTAGCTGCCGAGCATCCTCTGAAGGCGATCGCTACCTCTTTAGGACAGGAGGTGAAACAATACTACGAAGTCCTAGCATTCGACCGCGCTTGTGAAGCGATTCTCGATCTCGTCAGAGCAAGTAATAAATTCATCGATGAGAAAGCCCCGTGGAGTCTCTACAAACAAAAGCGACAGACAGAAGTGGAGGAAGTATTGTATGCTGTGTTGGAATCAGTGAGATTAGCAGCCTATTTACTAGCCCCAATTATCCCACATACTTGCACCGAAATTTATCAACAGTTAGGATTTGCGATTGATTTTAATCACAAAGCTCAAACTTTCATTACCACTCCATTCAGCAGTCACTCAAATTGGGGGATACTGAGCGATATGCAACAATTGGGGGAGCCTAGACCAGTTTTTCAACGCATAGAATTAGCCCAAAAGGTTTAACTAATAAGTAAAGCTTACAGGGTCGATAGCTATTACTAAAGATTTGAGCCATCGACCCTGTTCTTTTATAGAGTCTAGTGTTAGCAGGGGCGTTTGCTAGAATCAAGACAATAAAAACTTTCAAAAATAACAATTTTTCTTTTTTTAATAAAAGCTTGAGGTATAACAATCATGTTGAGCAATAGAGATTTTGAAAATAGTTCGATCTTTACGCCAGAACAAGTTTTAGAAAATCGAGGTAAGGTAGCAATCTTTATTGATGGGTCAAATTTATTTTATGCAGCGTTACAGTTGGGAATTGAAATCGATTACACCAAGCTTTTATGTCGGCTAACGGCAGGATCGCGATTGTTGCGCTCGTTTTTCTATACAGGCGTAGACCGTACCAATGATAAACAGCAAGGGTTTCTATTATGGATGCGGCGCAATGGCTACCGCGTGATTGCTAAAGATCTAGTTCAGCTACCAGATGGTTCTAAAAAAGCTAACTTAGATGTCGAGATCGCCGTTGATATGATGGCTTTAGTTGGTGCATATGATACAGCAGTATTGGTCAGCGGTGATGGAGATTTGGCTTATGCCGTAAACGCTGTCAGCTATCGTGGGGCGCGAGTTGAGGTTGTCAGCTTGCGATCGATGACCAGTGATAGTTTGATCAATGTTAGCGATCGCTATATCGATTTAGAAACAATCAAAGAAGATATTCAAAAAACCCCACGTTCCGGTTATACCTATCGTCCTCTCTCCAGCCTGGATCTTGTCGAGCAACCATCCCCCGATGGTTTAGATACGATCGAAACTTCAGATACTTAACTAGGGAGTAGGGAGCAGAGGAGCAATTCATAATTAATTCCGAATTCCGAATTCCGAATTCCGAATTCCGAATTCTCCCAACTCCCGACTTCCTCTTTTTTTGTCAAGATGGAGGCATGAAAAATAATATCTTTCAGCAATTTTTTATGTTTTCTCGCTGCATGGCAGCACCATTAGTAGGTGTAGTACTTGTAACGTTACTATTTGGCTGCGAGCAGCGAACTCAGACAGCAGAAACAGTTGCTCAAGCTCCTTCCTCGCCTCCTCAGCAAGTGCAGCGCGACTTAACTTTTAATGATGTGATCTTGGAGCAGTCAGATAAGCAGGGAAAATTGTTTTGGAAAGTTAAATCGAAGCAAGCAACGTATAGTAAAGATCGTAAAACCGCTCAAGTAGAAAACCCTGTTGGTCAACTGTTTCAAGACGGCAAACCCGTATACGATATTACGGCAAAAACAGGAGAGATTCAGCAGGATGGAGCAAAGTTATTGCTTAAGGGTGAAATTGTTGCTAAAGCTCCTGCATACAATTTGGTATTGCGCGGCAATGAGCTAGAGTGGCAACCAAACCAAGATTTATTAATCGTGCGCGATCGCCTGACGGGAGAACATCCCCAAATGCAAACGGTTGCCCAAGAAGCTAGAGTCAGAAGTCGAGCGGGGATCGTTGAGTTTTTGGATGGAGTTCAGGCAACCGCAAAAGAATCAAACGTGCAAATGCAGACGGATCGGCTAACTTGGCAGTTTCGCGCCCAAAAGTTAATTGGCGATCGCCCGATAAAATTCGATCGCTACCAAAATCATAAAATTACCGACCGAGGGACGGCAGGTCGTGGCGAGTACGATCTGAAAACAAACATTGCTACCTTGGCGCAAAATGCTCAAATTTCTTTACAAGAGCCACCGCTACAAGTGAATGGCAATTCGCTCAAGTGGAACGTTGAAACGAAAACCGTGATTGCAGACCAACCCGTGCGCGTCGTGCAGCGCCAGCAGCAAGTCACTGTGAGTGGCGATCGCGGCAGGCTAGAAACGGAAAAACAAGTTGCCTACATGAATGGCAATGTCAAAGGTGTAGGGCAGAAGCAGCAGACTGTTACATCTGACGCGCTTACTTGGTACATTGAAACTCAGCAAATGGAAGCAACAGGTAATGTCGTTTATCAACAATTTCAGCCGCCAGCGACTCTGAAAGGACAAAAAGCTGTAGGCAAGTTGGACGCACAAAATTTTGTCGTTAGCGGGGGTAGGGTTTCGACACAATTCGTACCGCAACCGTAACAAAGGAATTATAGAGGCGCATGGCTGTGCGTCCCTACAGAGGAAACAAAAAAAGTCCGCTCCCAGCGGACTTCAAAATACATAGCTTATGTGGATAAATCCGAACTAATTTGGAATCCCCTTGCCAAGACAAGGGGATATAGCATTAGAAGCGGAATGTCGTTCTCAGCGTACCTACATAAACCGTGTCGTTGTTGTCGTTATGCTCTGGATTAAAGATGACAATGACACCAGGAGTCACATCAATGTTATCGGTGAGCGGAAAGCGATAGAGACCTTCTAAGTGATATGAAGTATCTTGGTCGCGGCGACCGCCAAAATCATTTTTAGCTGTTCTTGGTGGCTGACCGAAGACCAGACCAAGTACGCTACCTTCTTTACCGACATCTTGTAAAGCCAGGGTTGCTGCCCAGTTCCAAATATCAGCAGTTTGTGAAGGGCTGTCTTCATTCAGCGCTACCGTATAACCGCCCCAACCGCCAAGAGTGAAGCCACCCAACTTAAAGCTAGCTTGTACGGCGTACTGGTTGGTGGATGTTGACGCACCGCTGAAGGGGTTGTTAGAAAAGACACTGCCAGTTGCGCCAGAAACGCTAATACCGTTAGTCGCCGTAATATCGCTTACGGTGGAGTTGTCGTAGGTGTGAACGTAGGTCGCACCGATCGCAATGTTATCACTAGGACGGAAGGCAATCTGTCCCAGAGCGGCATAATCACCGTTAAACAAACCAAAAGAATTGTTTGGGTCGCTAGCATTCCGAGCTAGATAACTTGCAGAAGCGCTAATCACACCTTTAGGATTGACGTTAACTGTTAAACCAGCACCTTCGCCCGCCCGGTAGATCGGGTTGAAACGTCCGAAGCGAGAAATTGCACCGCGACCGCTGCTTTCAAATAGGGGATTGAAGACATAAACGTTGTCGTTAAACTCACCGTTAGCGAAATCAACTTTAACGTCAAGAACTTCACCGAGAGAAAACTTGTACCACAAGTCATCAATATCCACATCATTATCATTGCTACCATCGAACCCTAAACGGGTCATATTAGTTCCCGTGAGACCAGTGCCAAATGGTTCGACGTTACGAGCTTGAATGCGGGTTCTCAACTCGTCTTTTCCGGTGAAGCTGGTGTTGAAAGTCAGACGAGCGCGGTCTGCCAAAACAGTGTTGACATCGTTGTCATCACCTGTAGGTTCGCCAGTTCCAGATGCAGCCACCTCGTTACCACCGAATACGTCAGAAACGGCAACAATCACTTCCCCACTCAGTTTGGTTGTGGTAGAGAACTGATTTGCTTCTAGTTCTGCCGTCCGTGCTTCTAGAGCATCAACGCGACCGCGCAGGGTAGCTAGTTCCGCCGAAAATTCTTCCTGCAACCGCTGTAACGTTGCCAGGTCTTCTTTGTTGACCATATCGGCAGAAGCGGTTGCAATCAGTTCGTTCACGCGGTCTAAACAAGCGTTTAAACCTGCGGCAAACTCATAACGGGTCAAGGCGCGGTTGCCACGATATGTTCCATCGGGATAACCAGCAATACAACCGTAGCGCTCGACTAAAGACTGCAACGCTTGAAAAGCCCAGTCGGTAGGCTGTACGTCAGACAGCTGAGAAACGGACGTGACTTGGGCTAGAGTTTCTGGAGCTTTCTCTTCAGATAACTGGGTAACAGATGTTTGCTGTACTTCTTCCAAAGGTAGGGGTTCAGCAGCTTGAGTCCGAGTTGCTACAAACAGGGTTGCTGTTAGTAAAAGGGGACTTAGTTTGAGAGTATTCCAAATAAGTTTCGACATATATCTTCTCACTCACACCAATGCATAGTTGCTGTTGTCAACTCAAGAGAGATTTCAGCTATCGATCGCTCTTGGCTATCTATAATATTCTCACCAATTCACTCAAATTGGAACCGTGTATGCACTATCGTAAATTCACCGTAATTTCACTGCGATCGCCTCCTAGTAGACTAAATTAGAAGCGGATGAGAACCGGAATTAGACTTTTGCCTTTTCCATTGGTAAACGCAGAATAATGCGTCGTTGGTGTCTTGTTAACAGCCCTTCTTCCTCGAATTGCTGTAACATCCGCGTTACCGATACCCTAGTCGTATTTATAACTTCAGCTATTTCTTGATGGGTAACAGCAACGTCTATTAATCTTCCCAGATCGACATCGCGACCGAATTTTTGACCTAGCCAGATTAAAAACTGCCACAATCTAAGCGAAACGGGTTTGCGGTGAATAATGCTCAGCAATTCCTCTGTTTGGCAAACGTGAGACATCATTGCCTCTACAGTCAAATGCCATAACTCAGATGGAATTATAGTTGTTTCAACACTGGTCAAACACTCAATTTGGTAGGGAACGACTCGCGATAAAGGTTGACCGACTAGATCTCCTGCACCCCAGTAACCCAGAGTAATTAACGTGCCGCTTTCGCTCCAAGTAACAGTGCGCACGGCTCCGCGCTCAATCCGCCATAAAATATTTGGACGAGGGGGAATCAGGTCGTGTCGGGCAAAGAGTCGTTGGGATGACTGAGGAACAAGGCTAGGAGTTGTAGTAGAGATTGCCATAAGACGAGAGGACAAAGGGGACAGTGAGAATTCAAAATTCAAAATTCAAAATTCAAAATTGAGACAAGGGAGACAAGGGGGAGAGAAAACAGCTCTCCACTGCTTCATAGCGGTTTTCAATTGGGTAAAACAGACGATCTGTAGGGGCGCACAGCCGTGCGCCCTTACAAATGTCACGCACGCAATCGAGAATTGCTATCATCCTTCTAAAGTTAGGGAGGAAATTTCTGTGGCTTGACCCTGTTGTGTTATGCGACAGAGGGGATTTATAGCTATAGCAAAGACTGACTGTGCGATCCCAAATGGCGATCGCGTTGAGACAAATCAAAATATTATTAGGTAGTAGATCGGGTAAGATTTGCGATCGCGCTTGCCTTTGCCTCAACCATCGCCAAAACAACAATGGGAAAAACGACAGTGTGAAACTTGGCACTTCTGAAGCCATATTTTCAAGTGCAACCGCACTCGCTTTCCCTAGCAAAGACATTAGGGCATTCTGGCACTTGAGCTTCATCAGTCACATGCTCGCTCTTACCTACAACATCTCACGACTAAGCTTTATGACTAAACGTCTCTATTCCTAAACTTTTATTATTACTACTTGTTAGCTAGATATTAAAACGCTTAGTTTAAGAAGTCAGTAAGTTTTCATTAAAAAGTGAATTGTCAGTTGTAAGTCGTACGGGCGGGTTTTGACCAAAGATTTACAGTCGCAGTTGTCTATCTATTTGCTAAACTCGCCCTACAGAAGTCGGAAGTCAGTAAGCATCTATTCACCAGCCACCAGCCACTGGTTCCACCGCCACTAGTTACTGGTCACTGCTAAGAGCGTTGTCCGGTAACGATGTAAGCGACTCGCTGACCGACGTTGGTAGCGTGATCTGCCATCCTTTCTAAGTGGCGAATTACCAAAGCTAATAACAACCAAGGTTCTAAAACTCCTTGGATATCTCTTTCTGTTGCTAAAGTGTGATAAAGATTTTCGTATGAGTCGTCTACAGCGTCGTCTAATTGCTTGACTGCTAACCCTGCTTGTGCATCTAGATCCGCTAGTGCCATTAAGCTAGCCGCTAACATAGCTTGGGCGTGGTGAGACATAATCTCGATCTGAGGGATGCATTTATGAGGGGGATAGGGAAATAGCTTAATCGCAATTTCTCCTAAGTCCTCAGCATAGTCTCCAATTCTTTCTAAGTCTCGCACCAGTTGCATAAAGGCACTTAGCAAGCGTAAATCCTTTGCTACTGGTGCTTCTAAAGTTAGTAGCGCAGCGCACTCAATCTCAACGTGGCGATAAAATTGATCGATTTGCTTGTCGAGCAGTGGTAGTTCCTCTGCTGCTGATAGGTTTCGGGCAAACAGTGCTTGATGACTGAGGCGAAATGAGTTTTCTACCAAAGCTCCCATGCGCAAAATATCTCGCTCTAGACGTTTGAGGCGACGCTCAAAGTGAGTGCGGCTAGGTTGGTGAGGTTGGAAAGGAACAGCATCTACGTTGAGCAATTCTGACACCGTAGTATAAAGGTAGGATTTTATTATTAGTTATAAATCTTGTTAACTGTATCTGTCACTGGCAGGAAAAGCAGATTGTGACGTAAATTACTAACTATATTCACTATATATAAGCATCTACATTTACTATTATAAGCATCTGCTCTGTCATTGAGTTGGCAACTCAACTTGCAGCCAAGCACCTTTAGTTTCAGGATGGTTCATGGCTTTTACCGTGCCACCATGTGCCGAAACAATTTGTTTGACGATCGCTAAGCCCAAACCACTACCGTGAGTTGTAAAAGGAGAAATTTTCTTTGAGTCGGGTGTGGTTTGTCTAGCTCTGGCTAGATCCCCACGATAAAGGCGTTCAAATACGTAAGGTAAATCGGTCGGTGGAAAGCCGCAGCCAGAGTCAATAATATTTATTTGCACGTAATTAGATTTAGTTTCTGAATTAATTAGTTCGACATTAACCCAAATCGTGCTTTGAAAAGGGCTATATTTGATACTGTTATCGAGTAAATTTAATAACACTTGCGTTAGACGAGACTTATCTGCCTCGATCCACAAAGTTTCTGCACCGGAATAGGATAAACGGAGCTGCTGTCGCTGTGCTAAAGGTTCTATAGTGTGCCATACGGAATCAATCAGCGATCGCAATTCCACTGGTTCGCGCTTGAGCTGACGGCTGGGATCTAACTCTAGTTGGCTTAATTCCAACCAATTTTGCACTAAACTAATCAATCTTTCCACTTCTGGTAAGAGGCGATCGACCCAAAGTTTATATGGTGGTTCGAGTTGTTGCTGTAAGTTTTCTACCACCAATAAAATTGAAGTCAATGGCGTTTTGAGTTCGTGTGCTAAATCGGAAACCCAGCGATCGCGAGTCCGCGCTAAATCGAGCAATGGCTGGCGATTTTCCAAAAATACGCCCACCTGTCCGTTTTGTAGAGGTAAGGTGGCTGCGTTCATCGTCAGCGCTCTCAATTCACTCAGTGCTGCTGCATCTGCACTCGCTGGATGAAACAACCACTCTTTAACCTGCGGCTGCTGTCTTTCTCTCGTTTGCTCGATTAACTGATCCAATTCGTAGGAACGCACCCACTCCAATAGCAAGCGCACCTGTCCTGGTTCCCATTTTTGCAAGCCTAGCAATTGCTGTGCCTGTTGGTTGCACCACAACAACTGATTTTCTTCGTCTACTTGCAAGTATCCTACAGGAGCGACTTGCATCAACTGCTCCCAGGTTTGCAGTTTAGCTTGCAACTCTTCCCGTTGCTGTTGCGCCGAAACAATTTCGTGCCGCAACCGAGGGATAGCTCCCAGGGAAGTTGCCATCTCACTATCATTAGATACTGTTCGCAGTAAACGCCGCAATCTAGCTTGCAATTGGGTATATTGCCACAACCACAAGCAAATTCCTATCCCTAGTCCCAGCAAAAACGCCAGCAGTACCATCAGAAAGGTTCAGGATCAAAAGTGGGTTAACTATCACTTTAACCCTTCTTACTAGGGAGCAGGGAGTAGGGAAAAGAGAGCTGAGGGAGCTGAGGGAACTGAGGGAGCAAGAACTGTCAACTGTCTTCACGCAGTGTAGCGTCAGCGCCTACTGTCAACTGTTAACCAACAACCATCAACCTATCCAAATCGATAGCCAAACCCGCGCACCGTTACCAAATATTCTGGGTGGCTGGGGTCTTTTTCGAGTTTTTCCCGCAACCAACGAATGTGAACGTCTACAGTTTTGCTGTCTCCAACAAAATCTGCTCCCCAGACTTGGTCGAGCAATTGCTCTCGCGACCAGACGCGGCGCGGATAAGTCATGAAGAGTTCTAGCAAGCGGAATTCTTTAGGGGAAAGGTTGACTTCTTGCGCTCTGACGGTTACGCGGCACTCTTGCGGATAAAGGGTGACATCTTTAAATTGTAGAATCGGGACTTGTGGTAATACGCCTATGCGCTGGCGGCGTAACAAAGCACGACACCGCGCGACTAACTCCCGCATACTAAAAGGCTTTGTCAGATAGTCGTCTGCGCCAACTTCCAAACCCAAGACGCGATCGGTTTCGCTGCCTTTGGCGCTCAAAATCAAGATTGGTACTTGATTTCCTTGGTGGCGGAGCAAGCGACAGATATCTAAACCATTGATCTGAGGCAGCATTAGATCTAAAATCACCAGATCGAAGGGAAAATCTCCGAAGGTAGGTTCGCTACTCTGAAGTAAGGTCAAAGCTGTACGTCCGTCAGCAGCAGTAGCGATCGCAAAACCTTCCGCCTCCAAAGCCATTACGAGCATTTCCCGAATCAGGTTTTCGTCTTCTACCACCAGAATGCGGCTCATGTGCCCGATTTCCACCTTGGGGGAACTGTTGGTCAATTCGCGAGTAAACATCGTTTTTATCGATCTGTTCTTGCACCATTATTATCTAATCGGAAGACATCCGAAATCCTTTCAACTGCAAATTTCTGGAAATTTAGAGAAATCCAGATCTTGACAGTCTGCATTCACTCAGATATATTTTTTACAGTACAAATGTACTGTAAACGGATAGATTGCGGTTAGTGTGTAGCTTTGGGCTAATTGCTAAGCGCTACCTGCCAGTTTTTACAGTCATTTCAGCAATTTCACTGCTTTGCGATCGCCTCAAGGAAGGCTAGCTTAGGATCTATATCTTAGGGTATAGCCACGAGTATTCGTTTTAACTTAAATCTCTCTTAAATTTAGTTGCAGGAGTTGCAATATGAATCGATTCGTAGCTAAAGACAGTACAGATCGTTTGTTAACATTTCAACGCATTCTGGCTGATAGAAAGGATATGTCATTAAAAATTGCCACTAAACAAGAGGAGGCGGACAAGGAAAAGAATAAACAAATTCTACAAACTGCTGCTAGCTATACAGTAGATAACATCGTGAAAGGCTTAGCCGAACTGCAACTAGAGTTTGGCGGAATTGTTAACGGACTATCAGAGAAATTATCTAAAGAGACTTCTAAGTTAGACGAACTCAAGCGTGCTATTGAAGTAGAGACTCAGAATTTACAAGAATTACAACAAATTAGAGTTGTTGCTGATACTCTGTACATTTTAAATCAAGAGCATCAAGAAAAATTAAAATTAATTGAGCAAGGCGCAACAACTCAGCAGGAAAACTTAGAAAAAGAAATAACGCAAACACGAAAAATTGGGCAGCAAGAGCAAGTAGAGTTTGAAACAAACATACAATATCACAATGAATTGTTAGTTAAAGAACGACAGCGAGAAGTAGAAGAGTATCAATATCGACTCGCACAAACACAAAAAATTAACGCTGATACTTACCAACTAAAAAAGCGTACGCTTGAAAGAGAAATAGAAGAAGCAACGCAAGCTAAAGAAAAAGATTGGGCAGAACGGGAAAAAGTTTTGACCGAACAACAGTCATTGCTGGGAGAATATACAAAACAAATTGCTGCCTTCCCTACAGAATTAGAAGAAGCAGTTAAAAAAGCTAGAGAAGAAGCGATTAAAGATGTCAACCAGGATGCAAAAGTTAAAGCCGATCTATTTGAGAAAGAATGGCAAGCAGCAAAACAGAGTTACGAATTACAAGTGCAGTCTTTAGAGCAAGTTATTACTAGACAAATAGAGCAAATTGAAAACTTAACAGCGCAAATGCAAGCCGCACAGCAACAAGCTCAAGAATTAGCATTAAGAGCCTTTCAAAATGGAACTAGAGGTTAGGGGAAGAATGAAGATATAAGGGAGACAAGTCAGGAACCATCTTTCTTCCCCTACTCCCTGTTCGCTGATAACTAAAAACTGAAAAGGAGATTATTTATGGTAGTAAGAAAACTAAGTGAAAAGAGTACGAAAGCTGAGATCCTAGCGGCTTATGAGGAGATGTCGAAAGAAAAAACCATTCTGAAATCTCAACTCGATAAATTAGCTAAGGAAACTTCAGTAGTTCAAGCAAAACCAATATCCGAGCCAAAACTAGCTATGAATCAATCTGCAACCGTGCAACAAAGAATGAATTCTATTATTGATAACTTAGGGAAAATTCAGCTAGGAGTTGGTAGTGCTGTCAGCGAATTATCAGAGCAGCTTACTACAGAAGCTTCCAAATTACAAGAGA
>NZ_PYCI01000007.1:0-85146 GCF_003015105.1 Chroococcidiopsis sp. CCALA 051
ACAAGGGAGAGACCAATGACCAATGACCAATGACTATTCCACAGTCGGAATAGTGAAGTGAAACGTACTACCTTTGTCTTTTCCTGCTGATTCTGCCCAGATTTTCCCGTTCCAGCTATTGACAATTTGACGACAAATTGCTAAGCCTAAACCCGTACCTCCTGCGGTGCGACGGAGCGCGCCTTCTTCTTGGTAGAAGCGATCGAAAACAATTTCGAGCCGATTGGGTTCGATACCGCGTCCGGTGTCGGAAACGGTAACTTCTAGCGTCGTGCCACCATTAGTACGTGCGGCGATCGCGATCTGTCCTGTGGGAGGCGTAAACTTGCAGGCGTTATCCAACAGTTTAGCGATTAACTCTACCAACCAGTCTCCATCAACCCTAATCAGAGGAAGTTGGACTGGAATTGTGCTGACGATCTGCGGTAAATCTTCTGGGTTAGAACGGGTGCGGACGCGGCTGAGGGCAAGCTCGACGCACTCATCTAAGGGTAAAGTTTCAGGATGCCATTCTACCCGTCCGCTTTCTAAGTTGGAGAGGGTGAGAAAATCTTGGACTAATTTGCGCATCCGCTCGGAGTCGGTAAGAGCAGTGCTGAGCATGACTTGCCGCAATTCTAAGGGCATATCTGGCTCGGTGGCAAGGCTTTCCAAACAAACTTGGATCGTCGAGAGGGGGGTACGAAGTTCGTGTCCAGTAATCGCGATGAGGTTGCTGCGGGTGCGATCGAGCGCCTCTAATTGCTGGTTGAGGTCTTCTAGATTTGCGTAAGCTTCGGCTTGAATCAATGCTGCGCCTACCTGAGTGGCGATCGCTTCGACTAAAGAAGTTTCATCTGCCGTCCACTGGTGTGGTTGAGAACCACAATAATGAGATTCGACTATTCCCAATAACTTACCTTGGTACAACACTGGCATTAACAACCAAGAACGAATATCCAGCTGTTTTACGAGCTGTTGTAGCAGGGGTGAATCAGTCACGCGGGTGTCAGTTTGAGTATCGACAATACAGATCGATCCTTGCTGACAGGTCATTTCTTGAAATAAGGGATTTTTTTGTAAAGGCATGACTTTTCCTACTACTGAGGAAACGCCAGGTTGTAAATATTCGTGGGCGATCGCCACCCTATCATCGTTAGCTTGGGCGCGATAAATCAAGCAACGGCAGGCAGCCAGGGCAATTCCCAATTCGCGAACTGCGACTTTCAAAATTTCTTGGGGATGTAACGGTAGTCCGGTGGCGCTACCTTTGCGAATCGCAGCGGTAATCGAGTTGATGAGGCGTTCTTTCCGTTCTTGGGCAGCAATCGAGCGGTAGGCTTTGAGTAATTTGTACTGTCCGGCTTGCAGGTACGTTACTAATCTCTGGACGAAAGGATTGGTATCGATCGCCGCAGGATCTAGCGAGGGTAAAGTAATGGGGGCAGCAGTTTTAGACTTTTTCGCTGACGATCGCCTTTGTGGAAATATACCGAAGCGATCGCGCGCGAGTTCGATTTTAGGGGCTAATTCTGGTCTGTAATGTAAAATGCGTTGAAGTAACAGCTCGGCTGCAATACAGCTAATTTGTCGCTCGGAAGTCCAGATACCTTCAAACTGGCGGGTGGGATCCATATCCACCGCTGGTAAATGAGGTGAGGGTTTAATCTGGACTATGCTGGGGCGTTCGCGACAAATCAGGCAAGTGCTATAATTTTGCCCGATCGCGACGAGATGCCATTCTTGACTTAATGATTCTGTTGGATCGAAGGCGATCGTTTCGTAGTATTCGGAAGCATTCGTAAAATCTGTCTCCGGTGCTGCTAGTACGTAGACTTGATTCGTTTGCCGAGCAAGGCGTTTGTAGCGGTGGGCTTCTTGACGATAGAAGCGTTCCCGCTGAAAGCTAGCAATCAGCAACGGTTGGTCTGAAGTCGAAGCAAGCACTTGGTCTTCCATCGCATGGGACAAAGCCGTTAAAGAAGCTTTGAAATAAACTTGGGGTCGCAGTTGGGGTACTGCTACTAGCAGATCGCTTAGCACAGAAGTCAAATTGCTCATGACTGTGTTTGTCGATCGCGTTACCTGCGTACCACCCTGCCAGGAGAACTAGGAAGCGCGATCGCTGCTTGCTTGCATCGAGGGTTCTCTATCAACCATCCTACCGATACTGGGGACTAGGAGCTAGTAGTCAGTTATCAGGGAGCAGGGGGAAGAGAGCTGAGGGAGCGATCGGGAGCTGAGGGAGCTGAGGAGCATGGGGGAGAAAATACCAAATACCAAATACCAAATACCAACAATATCCTTAGATAGATAGATGTTGTAAAAGTCAAGTAAAAATAGTATAAGTTAATCTTTAGAACTAAAAATTCTAAGTATATAAACCTATAGAGGGTTGCATCTAGGCGAGTTTGTGCCTTTTATTAAAACTTATTAAGCGACGAGAGAAATCTTCTGTCGTTTGCGAGTCAGAAGGCTGCCAAAGGAAATTGGCAGCATTCTTCAGATCGATTTGTAGTTACTGCTCAATTACCAGAAAATAATGAAAATCGCTCAGATTGCTCCTCTGTGGGAACGAGTCCCACCCTTTCGCTACGGTGGTATTGAATTAATCGTTAGTTTACTAACTGACGAATTAGTCCGGCGCGGTCATGAAGTCACGCTGTTTGCCTCTGGTGACTCGATTACTACAGCTCAGCTCAAGTCAGTCCACAATAAAGCATTACGTCTCGATCCCAGTGTCAAGGAACCAGGGCTTTACGAGCAAATGATGCTGTTTGAGGTTTTTAGCAACGCCCATCATTTTGACATTATTCATTCTCATGTTGGCTGCGCTGCCTTGCCTTACACTGGTTTTGCTAAAACGCCTACGGTACATACAACTCACGGTATTTTTACTCCTGATAATGAAAAGATGTTTCGGCGTTTTGCTTGGCAACCATACATCAGTATTAGCGAAGCGCAACGAGAACCTCGTCTAGGGTTAAATTACATTCAAACTATCTATAACGGTATTGATACCTCTATCTATCCGTTTCAGGCTCAACCTAGTCAACCAGCTTATCTGGCTTTCGTCGGTCGCATATCTCCTGAAAAAGGTCCGATTGAAGCGATGAAAATAGCCCGCGCTGCTGGTTTACCATTAAAAATGGCTGGCAAAGTCGATCCGGTGGATCGAGAATATTTTCGCGATCGCGTTGAGCCATTAATTGACGGTGAGCAAATTCAGTACCTTGGGGAAATATCTCATGAAGAGAAGGCTCAGCTTTTGGGTGGAGCTACAGTAACTTTGTTTCCGATTACCTGGCGAGAACCGTTTGGTCTAGTCATGATTGAGTCAATGGCAACAGGCACGCCTGTAGTTGGCATGGGTTTGGGTTCCGTACCAGAAGTGATTGCTCATGGTAAAACAGGCTTTGTTTGTCATTCTCTAGAACAAATGGTGGATGTGATTCCCGATGCGATGAAAATAGATCGCCAAACATGTCGCGACTATGCGATCGATCGCTTTAGCGTCCAAGCGATGACGAGCGCATATGAAAAGGCGTATCAAACTTGGAAGGGGTAGGGGAAAATTCAAAATTGAGCAGACGGTGGACGGTTGACAGTTGATGATGAGTGGCTGGTGGCTGGCGACTAGTGACTAGAAACGATTCTAGCCACCAGCCACTAGTCACTAGCTGGCTTTTCTCCCGATGTCAGTACGCCCCTGGAACTAGAAACGATTCTAGCCACCAGCCACTAGTCACTAGTCACTGATAACTGACAACTGTTTGCCTTCGTTACTTTATGAGTTGACCCCTGGATTGAAAGCTAAGATTTTTTAACTTTATCGCAAACATCTTTAATGAGTTGTATTTCTATTTAAGATCTGCTTACAATAATTTACATTGTTCAAATTAGTGTAATTAATTATTGCTGACGCTTATAGAAATTACAGATATAAGCTGCAACTTTAAGCGCAAAAGTCGTAGAGAAAAAGTTGTTGCTGAAGGTGGTAAAGCCAATAAAAAAATTGCGATCGCACGGTCTACTAAGAAGGTTGATAATAATAAAACTGGGTCGCACACCTATAACAGCAAAAAGCCTTTGGTATGACACTGGATACGATAGCAACGCAAGACAGATTAGAAATAAGTGGTAGAGTATTCGTTCCCGCAGAACAATTGCCAATTCCAGAATGGCCCTGCGTGTTGAGCGAAAGACCACAACCGACTTTGACGATTAAAGACGACGATCTATTTTTGGTGACAGATACGCTAGGAAATATTGCTGGCGGCTGTTATAGCGATGATAGTGCAGCTAGCATGGGGTTATTTTGCTGCGATAGCCGATTTCTAAGTCGCTTAGAATTACAGATTGAGGGGCGATCGCCTTTTTTACTCAGCAGTACCGCCGATAAAGGGTTTTCCCTTTCTGTCTTATGTACTAATCCTACAGTAGACAATCGATTGAAAGCTGACACCCTTGGCATTCGTCGCGAACTGGTTTTGAATGGAGCACTATTTGAAGAAATAGAAATTTCCAACTACAGCACGAGTGCCGTCAGCGTTTCTATTAGCCTGAGTTTTGATGCCGATTTTGTCGATTTATTTGAAATTCGCGGCTTCAATCGAGAAAAGCGCGGTAAATTGCTACGGCTTGCCGCAGTAGATGGAAGACAGAAAGAGAAAGGAGACAAGGAGGACAAGGAAGGCAAGGGAGCAATTACCAATTACCAATTACCAATTACCGATTACCAACCTCCAGAAACGCTCACCCTTGCTTACCAGGGTTTAGATAATTCCATTATGGAATCGCGGTTGCAGTTCCAACACACTCAGCCAGATTTATTCAAAGGCTATACGGCAATTTGGCAGCTAGACTTGGCTTCCCACGAAACCAAAAAGCTCGGTTATCGATTGTCAATGGCAATTAACGATCGCTCGGCTTCTACCGTTCACGCTCCCAATACATTAGTCCAAGCCAGAGCAGCGGAAGACTCAGAAGAACAGCACTGGTGTCAGCAAAGTACGCAAATTCGCTCTGATAAGGCTGATTTCAACCATATCGTCGAGCGAGCCGAGCAAGACATGTATTTGCTACGGCAATCTTTTGGCAAGTATAAAACTGTTTCCGCTGGCGTACCTTGGTTTTCTACCCTGTTCGGACGAGATTCGCTGATCGCGGCGGCTCAAACTTTAATGTTAAATCCGGCGATCGCCCGCGAAACTTTGATTTTACTCGCAGCTTATCAAGGCAAAACTGAGGATGAATGGCGGGAAGAGGAACCAGGTAAAATCCTACATGAAATCCGCATGGGAGAAATGGCACGTTGCCAGGAAATCCCCCATACGCCTTATTACGGTACGATCGATGCTACTCCTTTGTGGTTAATGCTCTATGCGGAATACTTTGCCTGGACTCACGACTTAGAAACCCTAGATCGTTTGTGGTCAAATGCTTTAGCAGCAATGGATTGGATCGATCGCCGCCTCAAACCAACAGGATATTTATCCTACTTCCGCAAGTCACGCGGAGGTTTAGCCAATCAAGGTTGGAAGGATTCTGGCGATTGTATAGTTAATCGTCAAGGAGAACTAGCCACAGGGGCGATCGCTCTATGCGAAGTGCAGGCTTATGTCTATGCCGCAAAAGTGCGACTGGCAGAAATTGCTCGGATGAAGAAGCGGCTCGATCTTGCCGAAAAGTGGCAGGATGAAGCCAGAGAGCTGAAAGTTCGATTTAATCGCGATTTTTGGCTGTCCGACCAGGATTTTTGCGCATTGGCGTTGGATGGGGAAGGCAAACCAGTCGATAGTATTACCTCTAATCCCGGGCATTGTCTGCATCTAGGCATTTTTACACCTGAAAAAGCCTACAGCGTTGCCGAACGGCTCCGAGCGCCTGATATGTTTAACGGTTGGGGAATTCGCACTTTAAGCAGTTTATCCCCCGCCTATAATCCGATGGGCTACCATCTCGGTTCGGTTTGGCCTCACGATAATTCTCTCATCGTACTGGGACTGCGATCGCTCGGGCTAGTGGATCAAGCCTTGGACGTATTTCAGGGGTTATTCGACATGACACTTCAGCAACCCTACCAGCGTCCACCAGAACTATTCTGCGGCTACGAACGCAATGGCGATCGCGCTCCCGTCCAGTATCCCGTGGCTTGTTCTCCCCAAGCTTGGGCAACGGGAACCATTTTTCAGTTATTGCAAACAATTATTAATCTCGTACCTGATGCCCCAAATAATTGCTTGCGAATCATCGATCCGGCTTTACCAGACTCCATCAATCGCCTATCCATACACAATCTACGTGTCGGTCCTACCTTACTCGACCTAGAATTCGAGCGTGCTGGCAATACGACTGCCTGTCGCGTGGTCAAAAAACGCGGTAACCTGCGTGTGGTGATCGAAGCGTAAGAGAATTGGTTGTTGATGAGTGGCTGGTGGCTAGTGGCTAAAATCTTTTCTAGTCACTAGCCACTAGCCACTATTCACTGATAACTGACAACTGATTCCTAGTATGATGAACACTAGAGTTGTTTTGTGAATTTGTTGTCACAGATTGTTATGGACGCTATTTTGACACTGGGTTGGGTTGGATTGCTGGTAACTTTTACTTGGTCTATTGCTATGGTCGTTTGGGGTCGTAACGGACTGTAATAAATCCCGTGGATACAATACCAGTTTTTAACATTCTGGCGATCGCGGCGTTTGGTCTTTTACTGGCGGTCACTGGTGGTATCGGCTACCTGACACTGGTAGAATGGCGCGATCGCCGTCGTCGCGATCGGGAAAACAAAGAACTTCGTCGTTCTAGCAAGGCAAAGAAACAACGAAAGTGAATTCCGAATTCCGAATTCCGAATTCTCCTCACGTACCACTTAATCCTAGCTCCTCACCCCTAATTTCCCATTCTCCACGACGAATGAAGCGAGCGTTCTCACACTGGCTTCGAGTTGGCGGATGGTTGAAACGATCCGATAGTTGGTGACGAGGCGATCGCGTGTCAAGTGGCATCGAACGTACCCCCGATAAGTTCCGTTAAAAAATTTGGTGTGGGGGTTTCTGCTCATCGCGATCGTCGCCGTCGGAATAAACTGCTTGGGAAAATTGGAAGAGATAGAAGTGCCGACAAACTCAGTGCCAACGGTGGGGGAATTAGGATTTTTAAAGTCAAGTTTGAGGTCGTGTACCCAACTGGAATGCACGTCGCCTGTAATCACGATGGGGTTAGCAGGTTGGCGTTGCGCTAGAAATTTCAGCAATCGCTGACGCGCTTCGACATAGCCGTCCCACTGATCGAGGTTGAATAACTCCGAACGAGAGCGCGGATCGACATCGAATTGAGCGAGTACGGTTTGTTGAGCAAGAATATTCCACCGTGCTGCGGAGCGAGTTAAGCCTCGAAATAACCATTGTTCCTGCTGGTGTCCCATCATCGTTGCATTAGCAGCGAAAGCTTCCTGACAGCGAGATTTAAATCCGCCGCCGCAGGGCTGCTGAGTCCGGTACTGGCGCGTATCTAAAATATTGAATTGAGCTAAGTCACCAAACGTAAAGCGCCGATAGAGCTGCAACCGAGAGCCTTGGGGTGCGCGATCGCGTCGTAAGGGCATATGCTCGTAATACGCTTGGTAAGCAGCCGCCCGCCGTCGCCCAAAAGCAGATGGCGAGTCGCCGAAGGCAGAGCGATCGCCTGCATAGTTATTTTGTACCTCATGATCGTCCCAAGTCACGATCCACGGAAAGGCAGCATGAGCCGCTTGGAGGTTGGGGTCGGTTTTATATAAAGCGTAGCGGTTGCGGTAATCGGCAAGACTAACAGCGGCGGGAGTACGGTGCGATCGCACGCTATCGGTGCGGGAGCCGCCATCATAGATGTAGTCCCCTAGAAAGACGACTAGCTCCACATCTTCCTTGGCTAAGTTTTGATGCGCCGTATAATAACCGTTCTGCCAATCTTGACAGGAAGCAAAAGCAAAAGTGAGTTGTCCGAGTGCCTCATTCAGCGCGGCAGTGGTGCGCGTGCGTCCAATTGGACTTTCGGCATCCCCTGCTTGAAATCGATACCAATACCAACGTCCGGGTTGTAACCCTTCTACCTCAACGTGGATGGCATGGGCGAATTCTGGAGTGGCGATCGCTTCTCCCTGCTGGACGATTTGCCGCATATTTTCATCAGTTGCCACTTGCCACTGGACGACAACCGATTCGGCAGGCATCCCGCCACCTTCAAGCGGATCGGGTGCGAGGCGCGTCCAAATAACGACACTCTCTGGCAGTGGATCGCCGGAAGCTACACCCAACTTAAACGGATACTGGGAGAATTTCGGTTTCGCGATCGCAGTTTTTGTCTGCCATTGACTCGCGATCGTTCCAGCCGCCAAAGCCGCTGCACCAAGCAGCAACTCCCGCCGCTGCAATTTGTTATTTGTCATTGGTTATGGTCACTGGTCACTGGTCACTGGTCACTGATAACTGGTCACTGGTCACTGATAACTGGTCACTGATAACTGCTCCCTATTCAGCGCGACAGTAATTGTACGATTGTTAAGCCAAGGGCGATCGCCACTGTCAAGCCAGTGATCGTGGTAAAGTTGCGGATCATTTGTAACTGGCGTTCGGTGTCGCGCAAAGAGGATTGCGTCAGACGCAATTCTGTTTCAAGGTTTTGTTGTTTTTCAAAATATTGGGGACTAAAGCCAGCTTGCTCTAATTTTTGAATAAAATCTTCTAATTCTGCATTTAATTTAGTATCGACAATTTCGCTAATCGCCGCGTGCGTTGCCTCGTCAGCCGTCCATTCTTGCCAAAAATGCTTCAGTCGCTTCGATACCTCTTCCCGTAATTCACTGACTTGCTTGGCGAGTTCGGCATTATAGTTACTTAAATGAATATCCGCGCTACCGAGTTCGTCTTGTAAATGTGTTAATTCTCCTTTAAATTCTCGCCAACGGACATCAATTGCAGTTTCGATCGCCGCTAGACGTAAGTTAACATCTGTTTCTAAGTTGATGAGGTCTGCTTTATTTGCTTTGACCTGTTCTAGATTTGCTTGTAATTGTTGGTATGATTGCCCTAGAGCGGCAAATTGAGCTGGAATTTGTGTGAGTGAATCTAAGACAGCAAATGATTGTTTGAGGCGATCGCGCAGCTCTGTTAGTTCTTGTTCCACAGACAATAGTTCGGTCAGATTATTTTTCATAAGATTTTTTTGACTCAGGCTTTAATTTGGACATTAAATAAATTATCCAAAATTCTTCAGTTGCGCCAAACTTTGACGAAGAGCAATGATTTTCTCGTTCAAAGCATTGCAGTTTTCACTGACGGCACGAAGATCCCTGATTTGTTTTAGGACTAATAAAGTGCGATAAGGTTGGGAGCTATTGCCAAATAAGCGCAAAGCTTCTGTAAGTAAAAAAGATAAATCTTGGTTCTGGTTCCAAGGAGCATTGATATGGGTCAACCAGTTAAAGGCAGTAGCTGGATCGACATCTACGCCCGCTTGGTAAAATAACAGTAAATCATCAGACGACAATTTCTGGTCAATTCCTGCTTGAAAGCCGACACCGAGATGTCTTAGGGCTGCATTGCGGTCTGGTGAGTGGCTCTGAGACGATAAAACGCCAGCTAGGTAAAGGGCAGATAAATTGAGCGGTTTTTCCCACAGCTGTTGCTTAACGTAAGCTAGCAATTCTTCTACCCAATTTTGACTGATGGCAAGGTGAATCGTTTCTGATAAAGACTCAGGATCGAAACGATCTAATTGTTGTTCTACCTGACGCTGCCATAGCGACAGCACCTTAGTCTCCGCAGCTACAGTCGTTTTGGCAATTGGCATCGCTTGGATGCGCTCGGTATTCCGTCCTGTAATTTTGCCGCTAATTTTCTCCAGTAACCCAGGACCAATTTGAGTGTATCCTTTGTGTACGGCACGAATCACGTTGACCAGTTCTTCGGCAGGAGTGTCTTTCAACAGATAACCCTTGGCTCCAGAACGCAACGCTTCAGCTAAGTATTCCTCGTCGTCGTAGCCGCTAAGAACGATCGTTTTTGTGGCTGGAAAGCGTTCGGAAATGATGCGCGTTGCTGTCACTCCGTCCATTCCAGGCATCTGAATATCGATCAGCGCGATATCGGGGTTGAGCATGTCTACTTGTTCGACCGCCGCTTGACCGTCGCTAGCACTGCCGATAATATCCATCTCAGGATCGAGTTCTAGCAATGCTTTCAGCCCTTGGCGAATCAGTTTTTGATCGTCTACCAGCAAAATCCGAATCATGCAGCAAACATTGACAAGTTAAAGGGTGGTGACTGGCAAGAGGTTGGCGATCGCTTGCAGTAAGTCGTCCGTGCAAAAGGGCTTGGTAAAATACTCCGTCGCACCCAGACCGAACGCTGTTTGCCGATGCCACTGATTTTCCCGCGAGGTCAATACGATGACTGGGAGTTTTTGCCATTGGGAGGAAGCACGGATTTCCCGTAGTAAGGATAACCCATCTACGCGGGGCATCTCCAGATCGGAAATGGCTAGGTCGAAGCGTTCCTCTGAGGAAGAGAGCTTTTCTAGAGCCTCTTGCCCATCACGGCACTGTACTACTTTATACCCTGCTGCCGTGAGAATCCGCTCTAAAATTCGCCGAAATGCGATCGCGTCATCTACGATCAAAATTTTGGGAATCTCTTCAGTTGTAGCTGAAAATGTCTCCTGTCGGCTGCTTTCTTGACGAATTGTTGCTGGTGCGACCGAAAACTGAGATAGCAGTTCTTGAAACCGATCGGGTGAGAGAACGGGAACGATTTCCCCCGTACCCAGCACCGTACAACCGAGCAGGTAATTCGGAACTTTCACTGTAGCGTCAAAAGGCTTGAGAACTAATTCTCGCTCTCCCAACATCTGATCTACAGCCAGCACGACTGTCTCTGCCTCAATCTCCAACACGAGTCCCAAACGTTGGTCTAGTTCGGTAGCGTTAGCGAAGCTTAACGAAGTTATCGCCCCGCGCCGCCATTGGTAAGGTAAAAACTGTGGTAGATAGTACAGTCGAGCTGGGAGATTGCGCCAAGCGATCGTGCTGCCGTGCTGCAATCCCGTCCCGTATTCCGACAAGACGACAACCTCTTTAACCTGAGAAGCGGGAAACGCCAAGGTTTGCTGCTGGCATTTACACAATAGCAGCGGCAAAATATTTAAGGACATGGGAATGCTAATGGTAAACTTAGTTCCTTGCCCTGCTGTAGTTTCCACGCCAATCGTCCCACGCAAGCGCTCGACTTGCAGGCGAACGATATCTAGTCCTAAACCGCGCCCTGATAAAGTCGTAACTGTGGTGGAGGTGGAAAAACCAGAACGAAACAAAAATTCCAAAATTTGCTCTGAAGAGAGTACAGCAGTTGAGTCGCACAGTCCGAGTGCTTCAGCTCGTTGTCGCACTGCGGTCAAGTCAATCCCGCGCCCGTCATCAGCAAGAGTAATAATCAGTTGATTACCTTCAGTTACAGCAATCAGACTCATCCGCGCTATGGGAGATTTACCACTTGCCTGCCGCTCTGAAGCAGATTCGATCCCGTGGTCGAAAGCATTGCGAAATAGATGCAACAGGGGAATTTTCAACTGTTCGAGGATCGCCCGATCGATCGTGGTTTCCCGTCCTTCGATCGCCAACTGAACGGATTTGCCGTAGCGTTGGCTAAATGATTGTTGGGCAGCGGCAAACTGGTTTGCTAAGCTGCCAAACTTGACTAGGCGCGACTCGGTTAAATCTCCGCGTAAGTCGTCGAGTTGCTGGCGTAACTCTACCAAAGCTTCCCGCATTTCTAGAGAAATAAATTCCACATCCGCCCTAGCTTCTTGCACCTGGACGATCAGCTCTTGCAATTCTTGTAAAGAATTAGATGTGGGTATTTGGTAGTCGGTCGTCAGTAGTTGGTAATTGAGTGGTGCGTGGGGAGAATTCGGAATTCGGAAGTCGGAATTCGGAATTAATTGTGACTTGTGACTTGCGACTTGCGACTTAATAGCTGCTCCCTGCTCCCTGTTCTTTCTGCCAAGTGTGGCAAGTTGGTTGTAAAGAGCTTGCATGTCTTCGCTGAGGGGGTTGAGCTGGGCAGCCCGCTGTTTGAGCGTGAGATCGACCTGATGTAGTTGTTCTTGATATAAAGATAGCCGTTCGTAACTGATAAACAACTCGCCAATGGTGTTATCGATCCGCTCTAGTCGCGATACGGGTATTTTTAAATTTAAACTGCGGATGCCGGAGGCGATCGCCAGGGAATCGTTCAGGAGTTGGGAATCAGTAGGAGGATGCGGTGCGCTCGGATTGAAGGTTTGGGAGTTGAGCAGCAAAAATTCTTCTCCAGTTGCCTCAGCTCTGGGACTCGGTGGCAGCGATTGCAAAAAATTTTCAATTGCTGTTGTTGTAGGTAGTAGGGTTGTTGCTTCTAAGCGATCGACTCCTTCGGGATTGTCGATCGCCGTGACAATCAAGCTACCGATCTGTTCGATGCTCAGGGAGATCAACTCATAGGCTAACTCCTGCTGCTCTACCCGTTCGTGCTGTAAGGCTTGTAATAGGTCTTCTAGGTGATGGGATAGGCGGCTCAGGGTGGTAAATTGAGCGATTCCCGCTCCACCTTTAAGGGAATGAGCTGCCCGCAGCATGGTAGAGTATAACCCGCTCAAATTCACCTCGGGATCTGTTGCTTGCAACTGGCGAATTCCCTGTTCCAAGACTGACAATTGGTCTGGGGCATCTTCGTACAGGAAACAAGTGCGTATTTCTTGAGTAATTGCCTCTAAGCTTGCAGCATCCAGCACCATAGTTAATCTTCTACTCGAAATCGGGACACGGAAAGTTGGAGTTCGCGGGCGACCTCAAGGAGTTCCTGTAGCGTAGATAGCACGGCAGCAGATTCGGTCGAAGTTGTTTGGGCGATCGCTGCTACTGTTTGCATGGTTTGATTGACCATACAGGAGTTATCTGCTTGAGAAACTGTCCGCACGGAAATTGATTGCAGCAATTGGTCGATTTCTTGACCGATCTGTGCCATATCCTGCAAGTTGGTTTTCGTTCTTGTCACCAGTTGGGTTCCTATTGCTACAGAGGCGTTGCTAACTTCCATCGTTTTTAACACATCGCTGGTTCCTTGCTGGATAGTTCGCACCAATCGGTCAATTTCTTTAGTTGCGTCTGTGACTCTTTCTGCTAAGCGTCTGACTTCATTAGCCACGAGGCGAAACCCTTTACCATTTTCTCCAGCTCTCGTTGCTTCGATTGCGGCGTTGAAGGCGAGGACGTTGGTTTTTTCAGAGATTGTCGAGATAATGCTGACGATTTTAGAAATTTCTTGGGAAGATTCCGCTAGCCGTTTGGCTTTTACAGTTGTCTCCCAAACATTGGCGCGGAGTGTTTCCATGCTATTGACAGTCTCGTCCATCGTTCGATCGCTATCTTGGGCTGCATCTAGTGCCTGACGAGCGATGGTGGCGGCGGTTTGGGCGGAACTGGCGATCGCTTGAATCGACTGTTCCATTTCTTCTACCGAAGTCAATGCTTCTGCCACTGTTTCGGCTTGGGTGTTGGCTTCACAGGCAAGTTTTTCTACAGAAGCTTCGCTGTCTACGGCTGAAATTTGCACCTGTTCGGCGGCTGATTTAACTTGCAAGACTATCTCGCGCAAGCTGGCAATAACTGTATTAAATGCATCAGAAATTGCGCCTGTTTCCCCCTGCGAGACTTTAGCTCTGACAGTTAAGTCGCCGTGTTTGACTGTTTCCGTCTCTAACAGCAAGTTTATCATGCCCCGCTGTAACCTTTCTTTTTCCTGACGCTGGCGGGTTTCTGAGGTGCGCATTGCCTCTAGGTTCGCTTCAATGTTTGCCGTCATCGCATTTAATTGCCGCGCTAGAATGCCTATTTCGTCGCCGCGCTGAGAATTTTCTAATCTCTCTCCCTGCTTGCCCTCACCTACTGCCTGAGCGAATTCTGCTAGTCGTCTGAGCGGGCGGGCAAAGGTACTAGCAATTGGAATTGCCATCAATGCTGCTATTAATAGCATTCCCGCTCCAATTCCATAGGCTGTTTTTTGCTGTTGGGCAAGCAGCTCGTCTAATTCTGACATTGGGCGAGCTACAAAGGTCATGCCTACAGGCTTGGCTTTGGTCGGATTGAGTTCTTGCTGGTGGTCGTACAATGGTTGGTATATGCCCAGGTATTCTGCACCAGCAATTGTTGTTTTAGCAATAACTTCTTGTCCTTTACCGAGAACGGTGGCGGCTATAGCTTGAGGAGATCGCGTGCCGATATCTCGGGTTTTGCCGTCGCTAGCCGGAATGTTAGAGGAAATTCGCCAGTCTTGAGCATAGACTGCTGAGATGGGAATGCCCACCCGTTGTTTTAGACTATCGTTATTTAAAAAGTTCCGGTTTTCCACTGAGGCGACAATGACAGTACCCACGACTCGATTGTCGATTTCGATCGGGTGGACGACGACACCCACTAAAGCAGCTTTCCCACCATCGATGCTGGATTGACTCGCAGTTGAAGGCTGTGCTGCTTGAGCTGGCGACTGTAACCTGATATTTGCTTGTTTGTCTTGCCCCAAACGTTTGAGAAAATCTTCCTTCCATAACTCCATGCCTTGCAGCGTTTTGCCCGTGCGCAAGGCATTTTGAACGATGGGAATATCTGCCACATTTATCCCCAAGGGCAAGGACACGGGCTGATATTGTGGTGAGAGTTGAAGTTGTTCGGCGGAGGGGTTGAACGATACTGGGGATAAGGTTTGAATGTATTGGGCTACCGTTCTACCCCGAGCATCGGTGACAATTCTCAAGTTTTTTTCTACCGAGTCGCTTTCATCAGAAACTTTCAAACTCTCCATGTAGGTTTGCAATTGCTGTCGATACGCACTGACTTGGCTTTGACTGTTCAAATCGATCTTCAAAGTTTCGACGAGCCGAGCGATCGTATCTGCCTCTGTCTGTGCCTCGTCCACACTCCACATCACGTAGTCTTCATTGAAGTACGACCCATCCCTTTGTAACGACTGTCTGGCTTTTTGCAGTAAGGTGTCTCGGGTGACTGTGACAATTCCTTGGGTGATGACGACAATTGGGAGGGCGGTGCTAATTATTAAAACAATAGCGAGTTTAGTGCGGAAGTTGAAGTGTTGCCAGGCATTGGTAATTCTACTGCCAGCTACTCTCATTCTCAGCATGAGTGGCTGTGGGCTAACAGTGCTTTCCAGCCCCTCTCCCAAACTTAATTTGGATTCTGACAGTGGTTTGCCCGTTTCCGAGCTATTTGCCTCTCGCCACCCATCAGATCTTTCTAGAGTTTCCAGCGCCTTTCGCGCCACAGAGCCGTAAATCCCATCGGGATCTTGCGCGATCGCTTCTCGGTAAAATGCGGCAGCTTTGATAACATCTCCCGTCTGCTCTAAGGCATTCGCGAGCGTAATTTTATTCACCAAATCTTTTGGTTCGCGTTCGACTTCTGCTGCTAGCGCCGCAATGTGCTGTGGCGTGGGCAGATTTGGATAACTTTTGCTAGATGCTGTCATGGATGTACTGAGGTGCGATCGCAGGTGGATAGAGCCGTAAAAATAGCATTCACATTCAGGGCAGTTACGGGGCGTTCGATCTGGGCAACACCAACGCCATAGAGCTTTAAAGCTGGCGGAAATTCTGCCGGTACGGGCTGAAACTGCTGCGGATCGAGCGAGACAATTCCCTTGAGCAGCGACACCACGCAGCCGACTTGCCGCGAATCTTGCTCTCTTGCCACATGAGCGCTCCCGTTCAGCACGACAAGAGTTAAGTTGGTCTTGGCATGAGCATTTCTGACCGAACTAACTAGCCCCAACAACCCGCTTAAATCTAGTATCCACAACAACTTACCGCGCTGGTTTGCTACCCCTAACAATGTTGATGCTACGCCAGGGATGGGGCAAATTTGCTCTAGCGTTAAGGTTACTACACCTACCGTCTGTTCCAACGGTAATAACAGTTCGATTCCCGGCGATAGCTGAATGTGAAAGTATTCGGTGAGCATTAGAGCCAACTAGGCAGTGGAATGCGGTGACTAACTGAGATGACTACACACTGTCTGGACTAGATCGAGTGGTGCAAAAGGTTTAGCAATATAAGCATCTCCTCCTTGACGTAAAGCCCAAAACCGATCGAATTCCTGATCTTTCGAGGAACAAAAAATAATTGATATATCTTCAAATGTCGGACTAGCACGCAGTTGGCGACATAAATCGAGTCCGCTGATCCCAGGCATAACAATATCTAATACGATCAGATCTGGTCGGTGGTTGGCTGACAACCAGTGCAAAGCAGATTCTGCCGAGTCAACACAAACCACATTTAAGCCAACTTGTTGCAATAAAGCCACTATCAACCGTCGATCGGTCGGGCTGTCTTCAACAACTAAAACGGTTTTCATCTATAAATTTCAGCTAAAGTAAAAAATATCTGGTTGTAGTTGTTGATAGTTGACTTTTTCTAGTTTTCCACCGTGGAAGTAAAATTGGGTTTTGTATTTACTAGCTTATATTTGTTCAGGTGTTAACTTACACTCCTAAAACAGGAACTTATCAAAATTTTGTAAATTTGTCTAGAGATAGCAGCAGATCTTAACCGTAAAATTGTATACAGGTAAGTAGCGAATAGGTAGGTTTCGGGTAGGGGGCAGGAAAGAATTTATACTAATTACTCACCCCTCCCTAACCGCCACTGACTACTCGCTAAACTACCGACCCGCTCATTTACGGGTTATCGATAATGACTTGAATCCCTCGGTCAATTGTTGCATCTGCTTCTGCTGGTGTAACTGGTCTAGGGGTAAATAAATCTCTTTGTACTGGCTTGATTTGGATTGCTCTAGGGGCTGGCAGTTTGGCGGGAGCAGGCGATCGCCTTGTTGTGGTTTCTAGTTCTATCGTGCCTAAAATTTCTGCATTTCCTCGGGCGATCGTTCGTTTCTGTAAACTTTCAACTGTTGAGATGTTATTGATACCAGAGTTGACCTCTGTTTGAGCTAAAACTGGTTGACCCAAGGCGGCTGTTACTAGCAAGATAGCAGTTGCAATAAGAGAAAATCGTAGGTAGAGCATAGCTTTAGCTTGTCAAAACAAGCGCGAGGTTTGAGTAAACTTCTACACTCCATAGGTCGGCAAATAAGTACGTATATTGCAGACACGCACTAACCTAATTCGCACCACCTCTCATTTCTATTTTAGTTGTGCTTTTTAGATTAAACTTATAATTTTTCTTATGGTACTAAAACCGCTCTATAAAAATCTGTATCCAGACTCACTAAGTTTCTCTGTTATTTGTGAGGGGAGTCGAGAGTCGAGAGTCGGAATTAACTGGTCACTGGTCAGGAGTCACTAGTCACTGGTCACTGATAACTGAAAACTGCTGCCAACAAAGATAGAGCGCTCTGGGAACGTGGAAACAACCTTTCCATTTGCCACCTTTAAGGTTTAATAAGACTTGTCCCTGGCGATCTAAGTAACCGAACCATTCGCCATATTCAGGATCGGCAAAATGCGACCAAGTGTAATCGTGCATTTTTTGATACCACTCCCAACACGCTTCGCGTCCCGTCAGGCGATATCCCATTACCAGTGCTACCAATGATTCTAAATGCACCCACCACAGTTTTTGATTCCATTCCAGTTGCTGAGGTGGATGTCCGTTAGCATCCATAAAATAGTATAAGCCACAGTATTCGTTATCCCAGGCAAAATTGAGAATGTTGAGGATTACGTCAACTGCTTGGTTAATCGTTTTCGGATCGTTGTGGCGGCGTGCAATATCCATGATGAACCACATGGCTTCAATCCCATGACCGGGGTTAATGAGTCTGCCATCAAAACAGTCAATATGGGAACCATCTGGAGTCACGTTTTCATACATTAAGCCGCGATCGCGATCTAAAAAATCGGTCATGACTTCGCGCACGGTGACAGCTAAAATTTCCTCTAGGCGATCGCTGGGTAGCAGCCAGTCCATTTCTAGGGACAAGTTGGCTAAGATCATCGGTACTGCTAGCGATTTGAGCGATCGCGTCCCAGGATATGCTTTGTTATATTTGCCTTTGGGATTGTCCTGACGGCGTAAAACGTTGTTGTAAGCTTGCAAGGCGACATCTTTTGCCCAATCTTCTCCTGAAGCTAAGGCATACTTACTAAATGCCATTGCCGCGAAGCAATCGGAAAAGATATTGTATGGCTGTACCAAAGGATTACCAGCGCGATCGAGAGCAAAGTACCAATTACCTTCAGGATCTCGTCCGTGTTTTGCTAGAAAATTTGCGCCGTTTGCGGCAATTTTGAGCCACTCTGGACGTTTTTCTAGTTGGTTATACAACATGGAGAAGATCCAAACTTGGCGATTTTGCAACCAGATAAACTTGTCGGTATCGTAAACTTTCCCCGCGCGATCGAGACAGGTAAAGTAGCCGCCTTGCTCCCAGTCAACTGAATGTCGCTCCCAGAACGGAATTACGTCGTTGAGCAGAGCGTTTTTGTACAGTTCAGCCAGTGCTTGAAAATCTTGCTGCATAAGTTTGGATAGCACGAGGGAGCGATCGCCACTAATTATCACCTTGCTATAAATAATTCACAAGGGCTGGTTCGCGTTTATTCAAGAGCGATCGTAGATGACAATGTTAAATTGCTCCTCCTCAGAAGGAGGTTGAAAGTATTTGGTTATTTCCTCAAAAACCATATCGCTGACAAAAGCTGATTCCGATTGATTTTTACTTCGCTCTTTTAATTGACGTTTGCAAAGGTCATCAGTTGCGTTAATGAAGTATAGCTCGTGGGCTGCATTAGCTTTCTCAAACAATCCGCGAAACCACTTGCGTTGGTTGATTGTATTGGCTGAAAAATCTAGAACGACCGATATTTCTCTAGAGAGAAGATCGCTGATATGGGATGAAATCGCAGTCCGAAGGCGTGGCGAGTATTTAATATAGCTGGGAATATCGACAATTTCGTCAGGATAAAGTTGGGCAAGTAGCTCATCTTCAACGAAAAGAATTGCGTTGTATTCTTTGGCTATCTGCCTTGCTAACGTAGATTTTCCCGCAGCCATTTTTCCACAGAAGAAAAATAGGGTTGATTTGATATTCACTTTAAGTCTTGCTTAGGTTTGGCGATCGTGCTTCACCGTTATGACGACACTTCCTTGTTTGTGTCCTTGTTCGACATATCTGTGAGCCTCGGCAGTTTGTTCCAATGGATAACGCCGATCGATAACTGATTTTATCTTCCCTGCTTCAATCAGCTCTTTGAGGAAAATTAAATCTGCTTTACGCTCGATTGCTGTCCCGCCTATGACTTTCTTGCTGCTGGTCATTGAAGTCCATAGTCCTCGAAGTATCGGGGACAGATTTATGTGGACAGCTCTGAGATAAATTCCTTGTTTCTTGAGCGATCGCAGACAACCTGAAAACGAACTCTTGCCTACCGTGTCAAAAATAATATCGTAGGTCTTACCGCTTTTAGTAAAATCTTCTTGAGTGCGATCGATAACTCGATCGGCTCCCAGAGATTTCACTAATTCTAAATTTGCCGTACTACATACCCCAGTCACTTCTGTGCCAAAGTACTTGGCAAGCTGCACGGCAGCCGTACCTAACGCTCCAGAAGCCCCATAGATCAGAACTTTTTGTCCGCTCTGAATCTTCCCTTTATCTCTCAGGAAAATCAGTGAGGTTGTTGCCCCAAAAGGAATGGCGGCGGCTTCCTCATAGGTCATGTTAGTAGGCTTGATGGCGATCGCTCCTGCTTCAGGCAGACATATGTACTCGGCATTAGCGCCAAGACTGATTCCCGCTCCAGCAAATACGCGATCGCCTGCTTGGAATTGCGTTACATTTTTGCCAACCGCTTCAATTTCTCCAGCTAGCTCGCTCCCCAGGATCGCGTTCTTTTTAGGTTTTAAGAAACCATAGAAAAATCGTACGGCGAATGGGTCAGCCTTGCGTAGGCGCAAATCCGCCGAGGTTACTGTTGTCGCATGTATTCTTATCAATACTTCATTGTCCTTGGGAGTAGGTTTTTCTACCTCCTTTAGCTGCATAACCTCCGGCGATCCGTATTCCGTGCAGACAATCGCTTTCATGAATGCTCCTCTAAGATAGCTTTAGTGTTAGCCCTCAACAAGCACCTTAACGCTCAATACGTTCAAGTTCTTCACGAACAACTCTGCGTAAGGTTTCCTCTAAAGGTTCGCGACTCTGCTGAATATGCTGGCGCAAAGCTTCGTTAATCATAGTTTGATAATTTCCTCCGCCTGCACTGTGAGCTTGTTCGCGAAACCATGCTAAAACCTCGTCATCTAGCCGAATTGTGATCCGAGTTTTTCCAGGTGGTGTTGGGTCAATCGCCCCTCGTTTACCCCGACTAAAATCATATTCTGTTTCCATTGGTAAGCCACCTCAACTGTAGTATGCATAACTGTACATACTACCAATGGAACAGCGCCCCAAGCAGTTATTCGATCGCATTCATCATACTTGTTAAATAAAGTATCATTTTAGGTCATAAAAAAGTAGGGTGGGCAATGCCCACCCTACTAACAAGTAAACATTAAACAACGGATAATTTTTGCTCTTTCTCTTGCATGTATTCGGTGACAATTTGCCGGAATTGTTCGCCTTCGATTGTCTCGTTATCGACTAACAAATCCACTAAGCGATCGACTAAATCGCGATTTTCGCGGATAATTGTCCGCGCTTTTGTAAATGCTTCAGTCGCGATCGCCCTAACTTGATTGTCGATTTTTCTTGCCATTTCTTCAGAATATTCCGATCGCTCCATCCACCCTCCCCCTAAAAATACTTCGTTATCGGGGCTTTCTAAAGCGACTGGACCCAAATTTGACATTCCGTATAATGTCACCATTTCTCGCGCTAGGTTAGCAACCATTTTTAAGTCTCCAGAAGCACCCGTAGTGACTTCTGAATCGCCAAATACTTCGGCTTCAGCAGCTAGTCCTCCCAGGGCGATCGCAATTCGGTCTAAAATCCAAGCGCGACTCCGCAAGTAGCTACTGTCTACATTTTCCTCGTCGGGTACGCTTTGGGCAAAACCACCAATTCCACCCGAACGGGGAATAATTGTCACCTTATTTAAAGGATCGGAATTTTTCAGCAGCGTAATTAATAAGGCGTGTCCGATTTCATGATAAGCCAACAACCGCTTTTTCTTACTATCTAATAATGGTGTCAGCGACAACCCAATCGTAATTCGGTCGATCGCATCCATAATTTCCAACGGTGTAATCGCCTCTTTGCGCCGCCTTGCCGTCAGAATCGCCGCTTCGTTGAGTAAATTCGCTAAATCTGCACCAGAAAAACCAGGCGTGCGTTGGGCGATCGCTTCTAAAGAGACGGAATCATCGACTTTCTTATTACGAGCGTGGACTTGTAAAATTCCCAGTCGTCCTTTATATGCTGGCAGATCCACCGTAACTTGGCGATCGAAGCGACCAGGACGTAATAATGCTGCATCGAGTACGTCAGGACGGTTCGTCGCAGCAATGATGATAATTCCCGTATTGCCTTCAAACCCGTCCATTTCTGTGAGTAATTGGTTGAGAGTTTGCTCTCTCTCATCGTTTCCACCACCAATTCCCGCACCTCTTTGTCTGCCTACCGCATCAATTTCATCGATAAATATTAAGCAAGGGGCATTTTCTTTCGCTTTCTTGAATAAATCCCGTACCCGCGACGCGCCCACACCGACAAACATTTCGACGAATTCGCTACCGGAGATGCTGAAAAATGGGACTGCTGCTTCCCCAGCGATCGCTTTTGCTAGTAATGTTTTCCCCGTTCCTGGAGGTCCGATTAACAAAACTCCTTTAGGAATTTTTGCCCCAACTGCGGTAAATTTCTCTGGCTGTTTGAGGAAGGTGACGACTTCTTGCAACTCTTCTTTGGCTTCGTCAATCCCTGCAACATCGTCAAATTTCACGCCCGTTTTAGCTTCCATCTGGAATCTAGCGCGAGACTTGCCAAAACTTAGGGCTTGGTTAGAAGAATTAGCTGAACGACGTAACAATAGCAACATCAACGCCATCAGAGGCACGATCCAGAGTAAATTTGCTAGCAGACCCACTGCAGCCCTACTATCAGCAGAAGAATTGACTTCCAATGGGACTTGTCTATCTCTAGCTCTATTAATTAATTCTGGATTTTGTTGTAATAACAATACTTCTTTAGGTGGTTCGTCCGCCTTTTGTCCCTTGAGCTGAACTTTAGCAATATTCTGCGCTGGGTCAAGCTCTATTCTGGTAACATCTCCGCGATCGATGCTGCGTAACAATTCGCCGTAATTCAGCGTATTGGAATTTTCTCTTTGCGCCAGTACCGGAGTACCTACAAGCATTGACTGCAATATCATTCCGCTTGCTGCCAAATGCCATAGACTTCGCTTCGCCATATTCATAGCTTTACTACCTGCTGGCGATCGCCGATCTAATGACTGTTTGCGCGAACCTCTCATATTAAAATGCCCTCTGTCGCTGCCTTGACCCATAAACTGTTTTGCAAAGGACGGTAGGTACGATCCACCGTTCTATTTCATACTTAACAGATTGAAGAGATTTTGCCTTAGCTCCAGCTATAAACTCAATTCTTCCAATCTCTAGTGTAACTTCCTGAATTGGTTGTCAGTTATCAGTGTGGAGACGTTACATGTAACGTTTGTACAAATAACGTCTGTACAAAGTTGTCAGCGATCGGTAACCTCTTGCCAATGACTGATGACCAATGACCGATGACTTACTAGTATTTCCTCAAATTTGACATCCCCTGGTAAAAGCCGCTATATTTAATTTAAGCATACTCGTAATGATTATGAGTATCAATAATTGAGAAACTTGACAAAGCCATCAAACTAGTGATGTAGAGAATTTTCTAGTTTTGATTTCGCAATAGTCAAAAAATATCGTCAACAAGGATTGAGATATGGTTAAGATTGTGGGTATCGGTGGCAGCTTGCGGAAAGATTCCTACAGCCAACTCGCGTTAGAAATTGCAGCAAGGCGAGTCGAAGCACTAGGAGCAGAGGTAGAAATTTTAGATTTAAGGCAGATGCAGTTACCCTTTTGTCATGGGGGCGACGAGTATCCAGGCTACCCAGATGTAGAGAGGTTGCAGAATACCGTCCAGCAGGCTGATGGCTTAATTTTGGCTACACCGGAATACCACGGTAGCATTAGCGGCGTGCTGAAGAATGCTTTAGATTTGATGAGTTTCGACCAGCTAGATAGTAAAGTGGCAGGACTAATCAGCGTGTTAGGCGGTCAACCAAATAGCAATGCTCTCAACGATCTGCGGTTAATTATGAGATGGGTTCACGCTTGGGTGATACCGGAACAAATTGCGATCGGACAAGCGTGGAAAGCTTTTGGTGCTGATGGCAAGCTATTGGATGAAAAATTATCGCAACGCTTCGACCAATTCGCCCAAAGTTTAGTTGAGAATACGCGCAAATTGCGTGGTGTTTCCTAAAAGTAGGGGCGCACAGCCGTGCGCCCTTAACACATTAATGATGGTGATGATGTCCGTCGTGGTGATGATGTCCGTCGTGATGGTCGTGGTGATGGTGGTGAGCGGACACAACCGCTAACTGAGGATTAACTGAGAGTGCCTGCTCTGATAACAGTGCTGCGATTTGAGGATTCGCCCATTCTGCTGCCATTTGTAGAAAACGAGAATGAGCATTTACACAAGGCATTTGCACGTAGCTAATAGTGGAATGCTTGCGACGCAAGTTGTGAATGATGTGGTCTACGTCTAGTAGAGTTTCATGATTTTCTGTGGCAAAACCAATTGGCATGAAGACGATCGCCGTTGCGCCCAAATCGATCAGATTTTTTGCTGCTTGAAATGCATTTGGCTGCGTCCATTCAATGAGAGGAGTATCGTGGTTGAGCCAGCCTACAGAGATCAGTGGATAGCGGTGGATGAGTTGTTCTCTAACTAGTTCGTATAGAGCTTCACTTTCTGCAATCCCCGACGTGAAACCCTTGGCTTTGTGGGGACAACCGTGATTCATTAACACGATGCCGATCTGGGAAGGTAAGTAAGCAGACGCAAGCTCGGCGGCGATTTTTTCTTCTACCAACTGCGCCATCAAATTGATGTAGGCAGGTTCGTTGTAGAAAGAAGGAATATAGCGTTGTCCCTTCAGCCAGTGTTCTTCACCATCAGCTAACTTTGCTAAGGCATTATTGACTTGTTCGACAGCAATACCGCTAGTAAAAATAGAATCGACAACCAGTAGAGGATAAATCAGTAGTTTGTCAAATCCTTGTGCCTTGATTTCTGTGAGAACTTGCTCTGGAAGGTAGGGAGCGCAAAAGTTAAAGGCTTTAAAAACTTGGACGCGATCGCCCCATTTAGCTTGTAGCTCTTGCTCGATCCCCGCCCGTTGCTGCTCGAAAATCGCATTATGGGGCGAAACAAAGTGGTTGTGTTGATGCTGCCACTCGTGCAAGTCAAACATTGCCAATAGCTTTGCTAAAGGCGGGTAGATCCACGTTGGCACGGGGGCAAATTTAGCTGTAAGTAGATTTAAAGCTTGTTCGTTATAGTTGGCGAAATCTGCATAGCTTTCAACTTCACCATAACCCATTAGTAAAACGGCAACTCTGTCTTGGTTAGAATTTGGAGCTGGCGCTTGAGGTTGTTGTTTCTCTGGAGTTGCTACCAATTTCCTTGCCTCGCCTGAATAAATGTTCTGCCAGTCTTTGATGCTTGTAGCAGGGAGAGTACAAATTCTCATACCCCGCGATCGCTGGTACTACTCTTACTCACACTAGGTTAGCATCCCCTATGGGGGGATTGGTCTATCTATGGAGGAAATCTTTATGAAGGGGTGAGGAGCGAGGAGCGAGGAGCGAGGGGACAAGGGAGAGGACAAGGGGGATAAGGGGGAGAAGAGAGCTGAGGGAGCAACTACAAATTCAAAATTCACGCATTCAAAATTCACGCATTCAAAATTCAAAATTTCCCCACACCCCACACCCTTTCATCGCGCACCACTCACCACTCTCTTTCCCTCACTCCTCGCTCCTCACTCCTCATTCAAGCAACGATCGCCCGATCGCGTCCTTCCTGTTTAGCGCGGTAGAGAGCAGTATCGGCAGCTTTGAGAATGGCTTCTCCCTCTAATCCGTGTTTGGGAAAGCTAGCGACTCCTAAAGATAGAGTTATTGCTCCTACAGGTTGACCGGAAGATTCGACATGCAGTTGTTTGACAGCGGCGCGAATTTGTTCGGCACGTAATTGCGTTACTCCAAGGGAGGCTTCGGGAAGAATGAGCAGAAATTCCTCTCCACCGTAACGACAAGCAATATCCGAACCTCGGACGTAACTTTGCAAGCAGCGTCCTAATTCCCGTAACACGGCATCGCCAGCATCGTGTCCGAAAGTGTCATTGATCCGCTTGAAGTAATCGACATCGAGCATGATGATGGAAAGTGGCTGTTGCTTGCGATCGCAACGTAGCATTTCCCGCTCTAAAGCTTCTTCCATATAACGTCGATTGAATAAACCAGTCAGCGAGTCGCGAATGCTCTGGTTTTTCAAAGTCTCGCGGAGTTTTAAATTAGCTAAAGTCGGAGCGATATGTTCTGCGACTCCAATCGCCAGTTGCCTTTTGGCAGGGGAAAGAACGCCCTTCTCTAGCGAACCGAGATAAAGCACGCCGAAGGTTTCTCGATGCGCCATCAAAGGCACGCACAAGGACTCAGCTGGTAAGCTGTGGTGTACGTGTTTGCAGAGCAAACCATCGTCGGCATCATCAACCCAATGAGGTTTACCCAAGCGGAGCGCCCAACAATCATCGGGATTAAAAGCTTGCTGATTTGCTAAGAGGGGGACTCCCCAGGTAGCAACTGGTTCTAGTAAACTTTTCGTGTTGCGGTTGAGAAAAATTCCCCCCGATGCTTGCGGGAATAGAGATTGCACGAGTTGAGCTAGGGTAGTGCAAGCTTCTTCCAGCGTCAGACAAGCTTGGAGTACATCAACGGTATAGCTGAGGTAGGTAATTTCGTGGTTGCGCTGTTTGAGTTCGTTGACCCAATTACTCAGTTGCTCGTTAGCTTGCACTCTTGCTGCTTCCGCTTGCTTGCGTTCTGTTACATCAGTACCAGAGGCAATAATGTAACTAATTTTACCGCTGGCATCGTACATCGGTGTGAAAGCAAAGTCAATCGTGATGAAGCGATCGTCGCCTACTTTTGCTTCGCCTTCATAACGCACTTTTTCACCCTGACTGACGCGATCGATCGCCGATCGCAACTCAGCTTGTACGGTAGGAGAGTAAGACCACCAGTAAGTTTGAAGCAGGGATTTACCCAAAACATCTTTGGGCTGAAGATCGGCTGCATCTAATAAAGCTTGATTGGCTTCGATCAGCGTGCCATCAGCCGAGAGAACGGCAACAAAGGAGAATAAGCTATTGATAATGTTACGTAAGTGCTGTTCGCTGTGACGCAGGCTTTCTTCAGCAGTGGAATGAGTCGTAACGTCTATCCCACAGGCGATCGCGTACTCTACTAACCCTTGGCGATCGCGCAGGATCGTATTTGTCCAAGCAATGCGGCGAGTGTGACCATCACGGTTGAGACAGTAACCTTCATATTGGCTTGCCGATTGACTGGTAAGTAAATTTTCCCAGTGAGTTTTGGGCGATTCAGCTTCACCAGGGAGCGAAAATAATTCCCAAAAAAACTTTCCTTTAACTTCTGTTGCCGTGCGAGCGGTCATTTCTTCGCAGGTGCGGTTACAGCGAAGAATTTTCCCTTGCGGGTCGAGAACCAAAATTAAAGCGCCAGAGGTATTGAGGATTGCTTCCGAAAAATCTCGTTCCTGGGCGATCGCTTCGGTAATCTGCTGGCGCTCTCTGATTTCGCGATCTGTAAAACCGTAGACTCCAGTTAAGAGCAACATATTCAAACAAATAGCAGCAGCAAAGGCAAACATGGATTGACGAGTGCGCGTAAATTCTGCTTGCGACTGCTTCTGTAACAGAGTGTACTCCGTGCTTTCCATGTCTTGGACGATCGCTTCAATTTTATCTGCGATCTGCTTCGATTTCTCTAACAGGGTAGTTTGGGAAGCAGCTGTGGCTCCTTTGGTTTTTCTTAAAAAAGTTGCTTGTTCGATTTCCGTAATTTTTTGCTCGATTAAGGGTTGCAGAGTTGACAAACGGCGCTGTTGGTGAGGATTGTTGCCAGTTTCCTGCTGAAGATGGATGACTTTGGTTTGAATATCTCTTGCCGCGTCGTAGTACGGTTCTAAATAGCTAGGTTGTCCAGTAGCGATATAGCGATGTTTGGCGATCGTTGCCTTCTGCATGGAGGCATGGATCTCTTTCAAGTCTTCGAGGACGCGATAGTGCTGGATTTGCTTGTCGTGATTGCGCCCTAGACTCGTCAGAGTGTGATGAGAAACTGCTCCTACTCCAACTAACGTTGCTGAAGCTAAACCCAAGCCAAGCGCCATGCGGGTAAAAAAGCGCTTGTTACTTGAATGTTGGCGATTGACTGTCGGTGTCGATGCAAGGCGATCGCTTCTCTGTTCCAACAACTTCACAACTTGACGACCTAAAGACTGCAATGCTTCTATTTGCTGCAAATCGAGTTCTCGCGCCGTGCGGTCGATCGCGCACAAACTCCCAATTGCGTATCCTTCCGCAACAATCAGGGGAACGCTAGCATAAAAGCGAATGTGGGGCTGGGAACAAACTAAGGGATGAGTAGCAAACTGAGAGTCTGTTGAAGCATCGCTGACAACGAAAACTTCTTTTTGTTGTAGCGCTCGTCCGCACAACGCCAGATCGCGCGAGAGGGAATCGATCTGCCAACCAAAACACGCCTTAAACCACTGGCGATCGAGATCGATAAAACTAATGCTAGCAATGGGAACACCACAAATTAACGCTGCCAAATGCACAATTTCATCAAATTCTGGTTCTGGCGGTGTATCGAGAATTTGACACCGATAGAGAGCTGCTAGTCTGGCGGCTTCATCTTCTAGCAGCGTTGAATTTCCAATAAAAGATTTTGTTTTTGATAACTTTTCTGCTGAGGCATTCAGCCGTTGGTGGGCGGCGGTAATCATCTAAACTCTAGATACTTAAAAACAAGGTTTGTATTCTTCAAAGTTTCGTTTCGAGAAGCCAGGAGTAACTACAGTAAGAACACTGAAAGACTTCTTAAAACTTTCTAAATTCAACTCATGAAAGTCGTTATTTGTGCGGGAATCCACGATTTGCATCTGACTCAAGCATTAATCACAACCTTCGAGTCAAGTTTTACCCCTCTATCGCAGCTAAAAGAAACGGGAAATTTACTGGTTTATTCTCCGCCATATCCGTATTTATCCCTATCTGCCGTAGGGATTTTACAGTTTCTTCACGATCGCCTCGGCAGTCCAAAAACAGCGCCGTCGTTGATTTTCCTCGGTTTCAGCGCCGGAGTCGTAGGCGCACTTGGTGCAGCCTGGGGATGGCAGCTCATGGGAGGCAAAGTACGCGCTGCGATCGCGGTAGACGGATGGGGAGTGCCTTTATTTACCAACTTTCCCTGCTATCGCCTCAGCCACGATTACTTTACCCACTGGAGTTCTGCCCTCTTAGGTGAGAGCAACGATAGCTTTTATGCCGATCCGCCAGTAGAGCATTTGGTACTATGGCGATCGCTGCCAACAATTACAGGTTGGTGGGTACACTCAGATGAGAGTCACGCGCAACACCGCACTTACCTGACGGCAGCTGAATTTTTGTCTATGCTTTTAAAACGACACGGGAAGGAGGGAGTGGCTAGTGGCTAGTGGCTGGTGGAACCAGAATCGATCCCTTGTCTCCCTATTACCCGACTCCCGTACGGGCGGGTTTTCCAAACGAACTCTGATACTAACTACAGACTTTGGGTAAACCCGCCCCTACAATTCCCTGCTCGATCGCTCCCTGCTCCCTAATCTAAATGTTTCCCACCGAACCGCCTGCTAACACAAATGGGTTTCGCGCCCTGTTGCACAACCGAAATTTTATGCTGCTGTGGATCGGGCAACTACTGTCCCAGCTAGCAGATAAAGTTTTTCTCGTCCTGACGATCGCCCTGTTGGAAAACTATCCCCTTGCCGCAGGTATAGAGGATACCAGACGTTCTGACCTATTTATGGCGTTTACCCTACCAGCGATTCTGTTTGGTTCTGCTGGGGGTATCTTGGTCGATCGCGTGCCAAAAAAGCCGATCATGGTTGGTTCTGATGTGGTACGAGGGCTGTTGACACTGATGATCCCGCTTCTACCACGGCAATTTCTGATTTTGCTATTGCTGACTTTTGCGATTTCTACAGTGACGCAATTTTTTGCCCCCGCCGAACAAACAGCGATCCCCTTGCTAGTTAAGCGAGAACAACTCATGTCTGCTAATGCTCTTTTCAGCAGCACGATGATGGGCGCGTTAATTGTTGGTTTTGCTGTGGGGGAACCGCTGTTAAGCTGGGCGAAATCTTCTTTGGGTAATTCAGGACAAGAATTAGTCGTGGGTGGATTATATCTACTATCGGCGGGGATCATGCAGCCGATAAGCTTTCAAGAACGGCAGTCCCCCAGAGAAGAACGACAGAAAAAAAATGCTTGGACTGAGTTTAAAGAGAGTTTGAGCTATTTGCGGCGAAATCGGCTCGTGTTGAATGCCATGTTGCAAATGACAACTTTGTATTGCGTATTTGCTGCTTTAACCGTGCTAGCAATTCGCCTAGCAGCAGAGTTTGGTTTGAAAGAAAAACAATTCGGCTTTTTTCTGGCGGCGGCTGGGGTAGGTATGGTATTCGGTGCGGCAATTTTAGGTCATTGGGGCGATCGCTTGCATCACAAGCCTCTACCTTTGTACGGATTTTTGATGATGGCGTTTGTCTTGGGCATATTTACATTTACCCACAGTCTATTCCTTGCCTTGGGATTGTCTGTGTTGCTGGGTGTTGGGGCTGGTTTTATCGGCGTACCGATGCAAACCCTAATTCAACAGCAAACTCCACCGGAAATGCACGGTAAGGTATTCGGCTTTCAAAACCACGCGATCAATATTGCTTTATCCGCACCTTTGCTGATTACCGAAAGGCTAACCATTGCCTTTGGCTTACGCAGCGTTCTGATCGGGATGAGTGTCGCCGTCACCGCGATCGGGATCTGGGCGTGGCAAAATACTCGTAGAGTTTTGAAAGATGCGATTTAATTGGGGTGTAGAGAGCATAGATAGATGACAACTTTTACTGCAATTATCGAGAGAGATAGGGATACTCAACTTTATATAGGATATGTTCCTGGTTTTCCTGGAGCGCATTCCCAAGGCGAAACTCTCGATGAGTTACAAGAGAATCTACGTGAAGTCATTGAAATGCTTCTGGAAGATGAAAAACCTATTTTCCAAACCGAGTTTGTTGGAATCCAACAAATTGCGGTTCGGTAGATTTATGAGTAATATTCCTGTTTTAAAACCGCAGGAGGTCATTCGGATACTAGAAAACCTTGGATTTGCTGAAGTACGCCAGAAAGGATCGCATAAGCAATTTAGACACTAACGATGGTCGAGGAACAACAGTTCCGTTTCACCAAGGACGCGATATATCACCCAGGCTACTAAGGCAGATTGCCAGCGATATTGATTTAACTATTGAAGAATTATTAAAGTTTCGATAGCGTAGAAGCAATAGCTAATGCTTTGTTACAAGTGACTAGTGATTTTTCCCCCAGGTAGGCGGCTCTCCCCTCGCTCCCTCAGCTCTTTTCCCCCGGCTCCCGACTCCCGCATAGATAAAACTTATCCTATGATTCAGCGCTTTTTATCTATGTCATGAGATCCTCAATATTAGACACTAGAGTAAATTTAATAATTAATCGGCAATTTAAAATACAAAATATAAATACAGGTATCCCCCTAGTTAACTAAGTACTGCGTGAGGTTTCCCGTGCGAGCATCTCGTACCCACAGTGTTTCCATCAAAAACGGTCATCTGAATTCATCGGCAATTTCTACTACGCCTCTAGTTACGCCCAAACGGGCGACTGGGGCTTATGCTCTAATTGACAGTCTCAAGCGTCACGGAGTCGAACATATTTTTGGCTATCCTGGCGGAGCAATTTTACCAATTTACGATGAGCTATATCGGGCGGAGGCTGCTGGTGGGATTCAACATATTTTGGTCAGACACGAACAAGGCGCAGCTCATGCAGCTGATGGCTATGCCCGTGCTACTGGTAAAGTAGGCGTGTGTTTTGGCACTTCTGGACCTGGGGCAACTAACCTAGTGACAGGAATTGCTACAGCCCATATGGACTCGATTCCGATGGTGATTATAACGGGACAAGTCTCCCGCGCCGCAATTGGCACGGATGGGTTTCAGGAAACTGATATTTATGGCATTACCCTGCCAATCGTCAAACATTCCTACGTGGTGCGCGATCCCGCTGATATGGCGAGGATTGTGGCGGAAGCTTTCTACATAGCTAGTACGGGTAGACCAGGACCAGTTTTGGTTGACGTGCCGAAAGATGTGGGGCTAGAAGAATTTGACTACGTACCTGTAGAACCAGGAACGGTGAGGTTGACTGGGTATCGCCCTACTGTCAAGGGAAATCCCCGCCAAATCGTGCAAGCAGTGCAGTTGATCCGGGAGAGCCAGCGCCCATTACTATATGTGGGAGGAGGCGCGATCGCCTCTGGCGCACATGCAGAAATTCGACAACTAGCAGAAATGTTCCAAATTCCCGTCACCACAACTTTGATGGGCAAAGGGATTTTTGACGAACACAATTCCTTGGCTGTGGGAATGTTGGGAATGCACGGTACGGCATACGCCAATTTTGCCGTGAGTGAGTGCGATTTATTAATTGCTGTTGGGGCAAGATTTGACGATCGCGTGACTGGTAAATTAGATGAATTTGCTTCCCGCGCTAAAGTCATCCACATCGATATCGATCCAGCGGAAGTTGGCAAAAACCGCGCCCCAGAAGTACCAATTGTCGGCGACGTGCGGACAGTTTTAGTCGAGTTGCTGCGGCGATGTCAAGAAACAGGGGGATGTCAAAATCCCAACCAAACTCAAGCATGGCTCAAGCGGATCGAGAGTTGGAAAGAAGATTATCCTCTAATCGTGCCGCGTCACGCCGATCGCCTCTCACCTCAAGAAGTGATTGTAGAACTGAGCCAGCAAGCACCGAATGCTTACTACACTACCGATGTCGGACAGCATCAAATGTGGTCGGCGCAATTTTTGAAAAATGGTCCCCGTCGCTGGATCTCCAGTGCAGGTTTGGGAACGATGGGCTTTGGAATGCCTGCGGCTATGGGTGCAAAGGTGGCATTGCCCGATGAAGAGGTGATCTGCATTAGTGGCGATGCCAGTTTCCAAATGAATTTACAAGAGCTGGGAACTCTCGCACAGTTTGGCATTAATGTCAAGACCGTAATTATCAATAACGGTTGGCAGGGAATGGTACGTCAGTGGCAACAAGCATTCTACGGAGAGCGTTATTCTTCCTCGAATATGGAACCATCAATGCCAGATTTCGAGCTGCTGGCTAAAGCTTACGGCATTAAAGGAATGGTAGTTTCTACGCGAGAAGAATTAGCTACGGCGATCGCCCAAATGCTAGCTCACGATGGCCCCGTCTTGATGGACGTGCATGTCAATCGCGAAGAGAACTGCTACCCAATGGTTCCTCCTGGTAAGAGCAACGCTCAAATGGTAGGTTTACCAAAACAACCTAAAGCTGAAAAAGCTGTAGAGGTCGTCCATTGCAGCAATTGCGGCGCACAAAATCTCTCGCGCAATAACTTCTGTCCTGAGTGTGGCACGAAGATTTAAGTTGGTAAGGGGAATGGGTAATGGGTAGTTGGTAGTTGCAATTGCCCATTATCAAAAAGTAGTTTCAGCTTGCAATTGGCACGTTTTTAAATGCACCTGTATCTGGAATAAAAAGATCGATCGCCGTCACACCTTCCGGTATTCTCAACCACACGTAAGCGTCTGATGAGGCATTTTTCCGCACGAAGTACAAATTAACGCTGCCTGACGATCGCTTATAGTCTACTGGTTCGTAAGTTTCACTAGTATCGGGATTACGGGCTTTCGTACCTGCTACATTAATTACGTCGCTAGGGCTAGCATCAGCTGCAAGGCGACGGATTCGCATTTGTACGTTGACGACATCGCGAGTTTTTGCCTCTGGATCTGTGATTCGCTTGACAGCTAATAACTCTAATTTCGCTTTATTGCCAATAGCAGATTGGACGAATTGCCCTGGTTGAATCCCACTTGTAGCGGCGGGTGCAGTTGCTGTAGTGTCAGATGCAGCAGACGACACTGGCGCTGTTGTCTCTGGTTGAGAAGTTCCTGATGTACCAGTGCTAGCGTTACTGCTAATAGCAGCGATTTTTTCTTGCAGCGTAAACACTTGATAGGCAGTGAAGCCACTAAAAGCCAATGCCAAAATTGAGAGGATAACAGCTATACCAGATAAAAAATTACTCATAGTCTATCGTTGTCAATCTTTGTGCTAGTGCTGAATTAAAATGCGATCGCCCATTATGCCCCACAATTAGAGTTGTTGGTACTGCGATCGCAGCTAATAGATATAGTAAAAACCTGGTTTATGCCTCACAACTCCCTAGTACGGGCGCACAGCAGTGCCCCCCTACTGACTCCCGTTAATTCTGACTAATCGGCACATTTCTAAACGTTCCCGTCTCTGGGATAAAAAGATCGAGAGTATTAACCCCCTCTGGTACTTGTAGCCAAACATAAGCATCCGAATAAGTTTGCGGACGCAGATAAAATAGGAATACTGGATTAGTGGCTCGATTTAGAAAGTCAAAGGCTCTGTAAGTCTCGCTAGTTTCGGGGTTACGGGCTGTAGTGGCGCTGACGGTAATTACGTCCTGAAAATTTGGCTGTTTTGTACCCAGCCGCCAAATCCGCATTTTGACATTCACAACATTGCGAGTTGCCAATTCGGGATTATTCAAGCGTTGTGCTGAAATGACTTGAACTTGCGCTTTATTATCCAAAGCTTTACGAATCAAGCCGTTTGGTTGCATTATCAAGCTACCAGTCGCCTGCATTGCTGTTGTATTTGGAGTTGCAGGGCGAGAAACTACTCTAGTAAATTGATTTGCAGTCGCGATCGGCACATTTTTAAACGGCGTAGTTTGATCGACAAACAGATCGATTGTCGTGACTCCCTGCGGTACGTCGAGGACGACATAAGCATCTATGGGTTTATCCTGACGCAGTTTACTGAGTGAAATTCTACCTGAAGATCGCCGCATGAAATCAGTGGCTCGATAGAATTCGCTGGTTTCGGAATTGCTTGCCATAGTCGAACCAACGCTAATCGTACCTTCTATAAGTGGCGTATCTGTAAGTTTTTCAATCTGCATTTCCACATTAACTTCATCTGGCTTGCCAGGGATTCTTTTGACGGCAATAATCGTGACTTGGACTTGATTGCCAAAAGCGGTTTGGACTAAATTGGCTGCTGGAACTTTTGTTGCAGGTGGCACGGAGAATAGATCGCGATGGCTGCCTTTGTCAATTTGAGTGGTGGAGAATAATTTTAAATATTGGGCAAATAATAATCCGCCAATAATGGCGCTACAAATTCCAATAACCAGGGCGATCGCCAATAAAAAGTACGTTTTACTCTCGCGATCGCTGCTTTGAGCCAAATTTGGTATGCTAAGAGTCTTTTTGTCAGGCGATTGTTTAGCGATTTGTACTTTAGTCATATAGTTTTAATCGTCTGTACGCATTTCATCGTCTACACGCAGTCGGCAGTAATTATACGGGTCGGAGATTAAGTAAATCGTACAATATGTATCAGCAAAAACATGATGAAATCTGCTCTTAGAGATATTGTCAAACCAGTTAGCTTACTGCTAACAATTGCCAACGCTCAGATCTACTTGATGTTACCAGCCATAGCTAACAACATTCCACACGCATCTTTACCACATGCATCTTTAAATGCATCCTTCAAAATTGTCCAGCAGCCTTTACGTAACGCAACAAATGCCATTTGTCCCGCTCAATTAGAAACAGCGATCGCCACGGCGATCGATCGCCCCCAACTCAATCGCGCCCGTTGGGGAATTCTAGTCCAAACCGTGAATCGCGGCGATCTGCTATACAGCCGGGACGCTCAAAACTATTTCATTCCAGCATCTAACGTCAAATTATTCACAACCGCTGCCGCTTTGCAAAGACTGGGTTCCCAGTTTCAAATTCGCACTTCTGTTTATCCCACGATCGCAGGTGGTTTACGAGTTATCGGTCGCGGCGACCCTAGCTTAACCGACATCCAGTTGCAAGCATTAGCAAAACAGGTAAAACAGCAGCAATTTCATCGCATCAGCCAGTTAGTGGCAGAAGATGATTATTTTCAAGGTGCGATCGTTAACCCCAGCTGGCAATGGGAAGATATACAAGCAGACTATGGCGCACCTGTCAATAGTTTGATTTTGAATCAAAATACTGTCAAGTTAACGGCGATACCACAACAAGTCGGTCAACCCCTACGCCTCAATTGGTCTGACTTGAGAGAGGGTATGCAATGGCAGATCGAAAATGAAGCGATCGCCGTTCCCGCGTCTAAATCTTCCCTTAACGTCAGCCGCGACTCAGGTGCAGCAATACTCAAAGTCACCGGACAGATGGGAATTGATGCACCATCTGAATCAATAAATTTAGCGGTGGTCGATCCAAAAGCGCATTTTTTACGTCACTTTCAGCGCAGTCTTGCCCGAGCAGGAATTACGTTATCACCTGGGAACGAGCCAGTGCAACAACAAGAGCGGCAGTCTACCCTCGGACTGCGGGAAATAGCATTTGTCGTCTCACCACCGCTATCAGAGTTATTAGTGGAGACAAATCAACAGAGTAACAATCTCTATGCTGAAGCTTTATTGAGAATACTGGGAGTGAGGGTACAGCTAACACCTACGACAGGATCGACGGCTGAAATTGGCTTGCAGAATGTCAAAGAGACTTTGACTACCTTGGGTGTCGATCCTACTGGTTACGTGCTGGCAGATGGCTCGGGGTTATCGCGGCAAAATTTAGCTAGTCCAGTTGCGATCGCCCAAACTCTCAGAGTGATGGCAAATTCACCCCTTGCTACTGTATATCGTACCTCTTTACCGATAGCTGGCGTGAGTGGCACTCTGAAAAGTCGCTTTCAGGGTACAACTGCGCAAGGAATTGTCTTAGCAAAAACAGGGACGATGAGTGGTGTTGTTGCTTTGTCTGGATATATCAATTCTCCCAATTACGAACCTTTAGTTTTTAGTATTATTGTCAATCAATCTGACCAGCCTACATCAGTTTTGCGACAGACAATCGATCGCATCGTGTTGTTTTTAACTCGTTTGCAGCGCTGTTAGTTTAAATTTAAACCCTAATTCAAAACTCGATAATTCTACCTTGACTGAGAGAACCGTTTTCATATTCGCTCAGTTTATTACTAATCGATTGATACCCGTGCGATCGCACGACATCTGAAAATTCACTCATAATAAGTAAGAGCAAAAACTAATTGTAGTAGAATCGTGACCGCATTAGTCAATAACTCAACTTCTCTTTTCCGTCTCTCACCTTTAATTCGGATTACACTGCTGAGTCTATACATAGCTCTCACCATACCATTGCCATTTTTAGCAAAGGTGACAGCCGCACCAGTTCCTCCAATTTGGCTTTGGATAGGAATTAGCATCGGTTTCATCGCCCTATACGCCGCACTTAGCGAACGAGTCATACTAGATGACCAAGGAATTCAGGTGACATATCCCCTATGGGTTCCTAAGTGGTTTCGGCGCGGTTGGTCTTTACCTTGGTCGGAAGTAAAAGAGTTAAAACCCCGTACTACCGGACAAGGCGGACTCGTATACTATTTCCTCAGTCAGGAAGGAAAAGCTTATTTGTTACCGATGCGGGTGGCTGGATTTGCTAAATTGGTGCGGGAAGTACAAGCAAAAACTGAAATCGATACCACGGATGTCATTCCCTTATCGCAGCCTTGGATGTACTTAATTTTGTTGGTATTTACTCTGCTGTTATTATTAGTTGATGCCTGGACAGTTACCACTGCGATCGCATTAAACTAATTCAACTCTGGGGGCGAGGAGTGAGGAGTGAGGTAGCACAATTAAGACTAGAAGGAGTCAGCCTAGCTGCAACAATAGGTTCTCAGTACTTATTGCAGGATATTTCCTTTGAGGCATTTCCAGGCGATCGCATTGCAATTATCGGTGCTTCTGGAGCGGGAAAAACATCTTTGTTGCGGATTGTCAATCGCCTCAGCGAACCTACAGCCGGATCGATTTATTTAGAAGACAAGGAATATGGTCAAATTCCCGCGATTCAGTTGCGCCAGCAAGTGACGCTAGTAATGCAAGAATCAAAACTATTGGGAATGACAGTCAGAGAGGCTTTGCAATATCCTCTAGTTTTACGCAAAATGCCGCGATCGCAAATTCAGCAGCAAATTGCCTATTGGATGGAACGGCTAAATATCCCTGAAGACTGGTTAGAAAAGACGGAACTACAACTTTCAGTCGGACAAAAACAACTCGTTGCGATCGCCCGTGCTTTAGCTACCCAACCGAAAATTCTTTTACTCGACGAACCAACTTCTGCTTTGGATGCAGGTAAAGCATCTCATTTAATCGAAGTATTAATCCAACTAGCAGATAGCGGTCAAACAACAATATTAATGGTCAATCATCAACTCGAATTAGCTAAACAATTTTGTACGCAAGTGTTATTCCTGCAAGCAGGACGTTTGAGCCAAAATGCGTCCAATTCTAGTCAACTTGACTGGGACAAATTAAAAGCGAATTTAATCCAAGCTGAAACAAAAGCAACCCAAGAATGGCTCTAAAGAAAGCCCCCCCTTGTTAAGGGGGTTGGGGGGATCGTTTCAAATATCATCCCTGATTAAGGGGAATAGGGAAGATCTTAAAGCCCCCCTTGTTAAGGGGGGTTGGGGGGATCGTCTCCACCTTGTTAAAAGAGGCTGAGAGATTATTATCAAGCTTCAAAAGTATCTTTCAACACCGTTCTTGCTGCTAAATGATTGCGCGTAGACTTAAGAATATCTGCTTCCCGCTCTAGCCGCGCCGCCGTATCTTGCATTTCTAACAGTGTTTGCTGTTCTGCTGCGACACCGTAAAGATTGCTGGCTACCCAGTAGGATAATTCTGTAGGTAAATCGGGAATATTTTCTGGTAAATCTATCTCCTGTTCTGTCAATTTAGCAGATAGCCTAACCACATCTCGCAGCAGTTGCTCTACTTCTCGTGCCAAAGGTCTAAGGTCTTTTTGTGGTGGATTGTCTTCAATCCATTCCACTAAACCAACTTTGTAAGGTTTTTCTCGCACGTATTCCAAGACCCGAAACCGCTGCTGTCCGAGAGTAGCTACTCTCATCCGGTCGTCCGGTAAACGCTGATACTGAATAATTTCAGCGCAGCATCCAACTCTAGCAGGTTGACCTTGCACGGGATCCCACAATAGTACCCCAAAGCGGCGATCGCTTTCTAGAATTGTATTCATCATAATTCGGTAGCGGAACTCAAAAATGTGTAGAGGTAGGGGGCGATTGGGAAAAAGCACTACCTCTGGCAATGGAAACAGTGGGAGTTCTCGCACCGCTATTTGAGAAGAAGATGTCATTGTCTATTCGTAAAAACGGTAACTGCGCATCCTGTTTTTACTTTAACGGATTTGTTTACAATTAGTTAACAGTTGACGGCTGACAGTTGACGAGCGACCGTCAACCGTCAGTAACTCAACGAGCATTTTACAACTCAAAAAATAGCGTTACAGCTTGACTTCAATATCTACACCCGCAGGTAAGTCGAGTTTCATTAAAGCGTCAATTGTTTTAGAAGAAGGTTGGTAAATGTCAATAATTCGGCGATGAGTGCGAGTTTCAAAATGCTCTCTAGAATCTTTATCAACGTGGGGCGATCGCAGCACGCAATAAATGCGGCGCTTTGTAGGTAAGGGAATTGGACCGATAGCTGTAGCGTTTGTCCGGTTTGCCGTATCAACAATCTTCTCGCAAGAGGTATCGAGTAAGCGGCGGTCAAAAGCTTGTAAGCGGATGCGAATTTTTTGCTGCTGAAGGGTAGCCATTTTTAGTTTTCTTGGTTCGGTTTATTTAGTAATCTCGTTGGAGTTATAAGAAACTCGTTTGGGCTGTCATTGGTCATTGGTCATTCGTCATTTGTATTTACCACCAATGACAAATGATCGGTGACAAACAACAAATTAAAGCAGAAAAGCATTATACCCCATTAGGCTTAGCTTTTCTGCTCTAAGTTAATAGCTGGTCGTTCTACTTCACAATTTTAGAAACAACACCAGCACCAATAGTACGACCGCCTTCGCGAATTGCAAAGCGCATTCCTTGTTCGATCGCGATCGCGTTGATCAATTCTACGGTCATTTTGACGCGATCGCCAGGCATCACCATCTCAGCAGCACTACCATCGTCAGCAGTAAATGCAGTAATTGTGCCAGTTACGTCAGTTGTCCTTACGTAGAACTGGGGACGATAGCCAGCGAAGAAAGGTGTCTTACGACCACCTTCTTTATCTGTTAGCACGTATACCTCAGACTCAAATTGGGTATGAGGTGTAATACTACCAGGCTTGGCAATTACCATACCCCGCTCGATATCTTCCTTCTTCAAACCCCGTAGTAGTACGCCTACGTTGTCTCCAGCCATACCTTCATCCAAGGTTTTCTGGAACATTTCTACACCAGTAACGGTGGTGCTACGAGTGCCTCTGATCCCGACTAATTCTACGGTTTCGCCAACTTTGACTTTACCGCGCTCGATTCTACCAGTTGCAACCGTACCGCGACCGGAGATCGAAAATACGTCTTCTACTGCCATCAAGAAAGGCTTATCAACATCCCGTTCTGGAGTAGGAATGTAGCTATCTACGGCATCCATCAATTCGTAGATTTTATCAACCCACTCATTGTTACCCCGCGCAGTTGTAGGAGTTTTGATCATTGTTTCCAGTGCTTGCAACCCACTACCTTTGACGATGGGAATATCATCGCCAGGGAAGTCATAGGAACTCAAAAGTTCGCGCACTTCCAGTTCTACGAGTTCCAACAATTCTTCATCGTCTACCATGTCTACCTTATTCAGGAAAACGACGATGTTGGGAACTCCCACCTGTTTGGCTAACAGAATGTGTTCGCGAGTCTGGGGCATAGGACCGTCTGCCGCAGATACTACCAGGATCGCGCCGTCCATTTGCGCCGCACCCGTGATCATGTTCTTCACGTAGTCAGCATGTCCTGGGCAGTCTACGTGAGCGTAGTGGCGGTTTTCAGTTTCGTACTCTACGTGAGCGGTATTGATGGTGATCCCCCGTGCTTTTTCTTCTGGAGCTGCATCAATATCGTCGTATTTTCTAGCTTTTGCCTGACCCAAAGCTGCTAGGGTCATGGTGATAGCTGCCGTTAACGTGGTTTTGCCGTGATCGACGTGACCAATTGTACCAATGTTGACGTGAGGTTTAGTTCTCTCAAACTTTGCGCGTGCCATGAGTTCTCGGTTCCTTTTTTATTGAAAGCGATTAGCGATTAGCAATTAGCAATTAGCAATTAGCGATTAGAAGTCAACTAACAGCTAACAACTAACAGCTAACAACTCCATTTATGTCCCTTTGCTTTTAGCAATGATTGCTTCAGCTACGTTGCGAGGTACTTCTTCGTAATGGCTAAACTCCATTGAAAAGATACCCCGACCTTGGGTCTTCGAGCGGATATCTGTAGCATAACCAAACATTTCTGCCAGCGGAACCTTAGCAGTCACTTTGGATAAGCCTTGTTCCGATCCCATGCCTTCGATTTGACCGCGACGAGAGTTAAGGTCGCCCATCACATCCCCCAGGAAGTTTTCGGGGACTTCAACTTCGACTTTCATCATTGGCTCCAGTAGCACTGGCGATGCTTTTGCTACTGCTGCTTTCATTGCCATTGAGCCAGCAATTTTGAAAGCCATTTCCGACGAGTCTACTTCGTGGTAAGAGCCATCGGTCAATGTCGCTTTGACATCAATCAGCGGATACCCAGCTAGTACGCCAGATTCGCAAGTTTCCTTCATCCCCTGTTCTACAGGTCCGATGTACTCTTTGGGTACAGAACCACCAACTATCTTAGAGACAAATTCAAACCCACTGCCTGGTTCGCCTGGTTCTAGGTCAACGACAACGTGACCGTACTGACCTTTACCACCACTCTGACGAATGAATTTCCCTTCTATTTTCGTGACGTGCTTGCGAATGGTTTCGCGGTAAGCTACTTGTGGCGCTCCCACGTTTGCTTCCACTTTAAATTCGCGGAGCATCCGGTCTACCAGAATTTCTAGGTGGAGTTCGCCCATCCCAGCAATTACGGTTTGGTTGGTTTCGGGATCGACATGCACTCGGAAGGTAGGATCTTCTTCGGAAAGAGATTGCAGCGCTTTGGACAATTTGTCCATGTCCTGCTTGGTCTTTGGCTCTACTGCTACCGAGATGACTGGCTCTGGGATAAACAGAGATTCCAAAATGACTGGCGCACTGTCGTCACACAAAGTATCGCCTGTCAAAGTGTCTTTTAATCCTAATGCCGCACCCAAGTCGCCTGCACGCAATTCTTCAACATCGATCCTGTCATCTGCTCGCAATACTACTAAGCGAGAAATTCGCTCTTTCTTGTTCTTAGTAGCGTTGAGGACGTAGCTACCTTTTTTCAGCACGCCAGAATAGACGCGCACGAAAGTCAAGCGCCCGTATGGGTCAGCCATGATTTTGAAAGCGAGTGCTGACAGCGGTGCATTGTCGTCAGCAAAGCGCTCGACTGTCTCGCCATTGACGGTTGTTCCCTGAATTGGCGGAACTTCTGTAGGTGCTGGCAGGTAATCTACAACACCGTCTAGCAAGCGCTGCACGCCTTTATTTTTGAAGGCAGAACCGCATAACACGGGGACAATCGTACCCGCAATTGTGCCTTGTCGCAGCCCTTTACGGATTTCAGCTTCATTCAGTTCTTCACCTTCTAGATACTTCTCTAGTAAGGCTTCATCGGTTTCTGCTACTGCTTCAACTAGCTTCGTGCGATACTCTTGTGCTAGCTCTTGCAGATCGGCAGGAATCTCTACTTCTTGAATATCCGTACCTTGATCGTTGCCGTAGATGTAAGCGCACATCTTGACTAGATCGATCAGACCTTTGAAGTCTGTTTCACTACCAATGGGTAGCTGAATCGGTACTGCGTTGGTGCGGAGGCGATCGCGCACCTGATTGTATACTCGGTAAAAATCTGCTCCAGTCCGATCCATCTTATTGACAAAGATGATGCGTGGCACCTTATACCGATCTGCCTGTCGCCAAACTGTCTCTGTTTGAGGCTGTACGCCACCTACGGAGCATAAGACTGTGATTACGCCATCTAATACCCGCATGGAACGTTCCACTTCAATCGTGAAGTCTACGTGACCAGGAGTGTCGATGATATTAATTTGATGGTCTCTCCAGTTGGTGGTGATCGCAGCAGCAGTAATTGTAATGCCACGCTCCCGCTCTTGAGCCATCCAGTCAGTTACCGCTGTTCCTTCGTGGACTTCACCGATCTTATGGATCATTCCAGAATAGAACAGAATTCGTTCTGTCGTTGTTGTCTTGCCCGCATCAATGTGAGCCGCAATTCCAATATTGCGGATTTTTTCCAGCGGAACGGTACGTGCCACAGCTACCTCCTTGAGTAGTTTTTGCCGCAGGTATCTCTATATTACTCTCTGTTAAGATTCTATACTTTTAGGGAAAGCCGCCACCAAAATAGGGGGATATTGCCTAGTTTTATCGCTTTTTTCGAGCAACTTTTTAGTAGCGGTAGTGAGCAAAGGCTTTGTTGGCATCAGCCATCCGGTGAGTCTCTTCCCGTTTGCGGATCGAACTACCTGTCTCATTAGCAGCATCCATCAATTCGTTCGCCAACTTCATAGACATAGAACGACCGGAACGCTGTCTAGAAAATTGGATCAACCAGCGTAATGCCAGTGCCGTTCCCCGTTCTGGTCTGACTTCCATCGGTACTTGGTAGGTTGCTCCTCCCACCCGACGAGCTTTGACTTCTACTAAAGGTGTAGCATTCCGCACGGCTTTCTCGAAAGTTTCCAGCGGATCGTTGCCAGTACGCTCTTCGATTGTTTTCATCGCATCATAAATGATTCTTGCTGCCAGCGATTTCTTGCCACTGCGCATGACGCGGCGCATCATCATACTAATCAGGCGACTGTTGTATACGGAATCGGAAGGGATGGGGCGCTTTTGCGCTACAGCACGACGGGACATAAGTTATTCTTTACGTTTAGTTTGATTGGGGTTGGCAACAACAGAACTAAGTTTTCATGGCATGGTGGCTTTGAGGTAACTAGCACAAGGCAGTTGAAACATCTAACACCGTTTATTGCGTCGCCGCGATCGCACTTTTGCTTAGCCGAAGCTTTAGCTATTATGACGACAGGTAAAGCTTACTAGTTAGATATGCCGTTATTTTGCCTGCTGGCGCTGACTTTCATTCCGATTTTAGGCATCTCACCTCAAAAAAAGTAAAAATCCTATAACCGCAATGATGTCAGCAGCAGAATTACCTTACTGCTTTGGTCTCTTAGTTCCGTACTTCGAGCGTCCTTGTTTGCGGTCTTTTACTCCAGCGGTGTCCAAAGTACCGCGAATGATGTGATACCGCACGCCTGGTAGATCTTTTACCCTACCACCACGAATCATGACGACGGAGTGTTCTTGCAGGTTATGTCCGATACCGGGAATATATGCCGTAACCTCAAAACCAGAAGTTAGGCGAACCCTAGCAACTTTTCGTAGAGCTGAATTGGGCTTTTTCGGTGTGGTTGTATATACTCTTGTACAAACGCCCCGACGTTGCGGACATTGTTTCAGAGCAGGGGATTTTGTTTTCTTTTTCGCTACTTGACGTTCGTTACGGATGAGCTGCTGTATGGTTGGCATGATTTACAGCGCGTAGTTTTAGCTGCTTAAATTTAACGATCTATGATTATACCGATTTTAGTAAATTTATGTCAAACTGGTGGGATTGATAGTGGGTAATGGGTGATTGGTAGTTGGCAAGAATATTCTCACGCACTACTTCCGACTCCCTCATTCCATAGCAAAAGAGTTACCACAACCACAAGTGGCGATCGCTTGAGGATTAGAGAAGCGAAATCCTCCACCCATTAAATCTTCGGAATAATCGAGTTTTAAATTTTGAATGTAGTTTAAGCTGTCGGCATCGATCGCTACAACAATACCGTTGCAGTCTAGAAGGCAATCGCTCTGCTCTGTTGCCTCGTCAAATTTCAAATCGTAAAACAAACCAGAGCAACCCCCAGCTTGCACGCACAAACGAAAGAAAGCGTCGGGGTTGCTCTGTTTAGATCGAAGTCGTTGAATTTCTTTAGCAGCAGAGGGACTAATTTGAATCATTGAACTAGGCAGTAGGGAGCAGAGAGCAGGGAGTAGGGTGATATGAAGAGTATAATACTAAACCTTAATCCCTAGCCCTTAACCTCTAGCCCCTAGAATAGTCATCTTGAAATCGGACGATATCGTCTTCGCCCAAGTATTCTCCGTTTTGTACTTCAATGAGTATCAGGGGGATTGCGCCGGGATTTTCTAAACGATGGGAGGTACACTGAGGTACGTAGGTAGATTGGTTGTTACAAAGCATAATTTCGCGATCGCCACACACAACCTTGGCAGTACCAGAAACAACAATCCAGTGTTCGCTACGGTGGTGATGCATTTGCAGGCTGAGGCGATGCCCTGGTTTAACTTCAATTCGCTTAATTTTGTATCCGCGCCCTTCTTCTAAAACCGTAAAAGAACCCCAAGGGCGTAATTCCGTAGCGGCGACGCTTTTAGGAGCAACTGCGGTAGGAATCGGTAGAGTAGGCGCGTGAGCCTGGGAAGTTTCTTGAGTTTGAACCATGAATTTTTCTCCTGATAATTGTTATCCACTATTAAAAATAAAAGGAACCAAAGCAAAAGACAGTGACAGTAATAACCGCAGCAATAGCAATGCAATAGCAATAATATGTCGAGTATAGCCTTAGCCCAAGATAGCAGACTTCTTCCGAGGAGTGTCATCAGTAAACTTGCCGATTGGTCTGGGCTACATCAATTCTTTACTTACTAGTCGTTAAGCTTTAAATAATCTTCATCAAAAAAGGTAGTTAGTAGTTGGTAATGGGTAATGGGTAATTGGTAGTTGACAATGATTAGCGCTGATAACTGATAGCTAGTCACTGATAACTGGTCACTGCTTTCTGCTTTCTGTTTCTAGAAAAATGCCAAACCCATTGTGAACGCGGGCTGCGGTGACAGGAGAGCGATTGACGAGTTGTCCCCCTAAGTAAAGGCTGGTGGAACTACCTCCGTCGAGATTGAGAGCATCAATACTACCCATTTGCTGCAAGAGCTTGGCAGTTTCCCATAAAGTAGAACCAGTCCCACCAACTCGGTTGTGAACTGTAGCAATGAGCAAATTACCTGTTGCCGTGACACCAATAGCGCTACGCACGGCAGTTTGGCGGCTGAAGGCATCACTGAATCCTTCTGCTTTGGCGTTAAGAACGATTTGGCGGTTTTGAACTAATAATGGTCCAGCACCGATCGCGTGAGGATATTGGGCAAACTCGCTAGGAACAGTGCCATCGGTCAAGCGTAACAGCGTACCAATAGGTAGTAGATTAGCAGTACTACCAGTCCTGAATGCAAGTAAATAGCCGTTGAGGGGAATGGGAAAGGCTGTTTTTCCGGCTAAACCGCCTGACAGATTAGCGGTAACTTGATTATTTTGGACGATCGCGATCGCTTCGTTATTCGTCAAGGGCGTATAGGTAGTTCCCCAGTCAGAGGTATAACGGGAAATTCCGGCTTGAATATAGCCGCTATTCAGATTGACGATTGGTAAACTTTGCCCCGTAGAAGCGATCGCTGTTTCTTGGCGTTGCAAGCGACCGATTTTAAATTGCCCGGCATCGTTCCAAGCGATCGCGCCTCGGTTGAGAATTGGACTAGACAGCCAGCGCCCCTCGCGACGAATTGCTCCCAAGGGTAATTTATTGTTGCGGTTGAAAAATCCAGCATTAATGGCAGCAGCAGCTGTATAACGTTGAGCGGTGGTCACAATCGGCGCAGTCCCAATCAGAGAATTTACTGCACTCCAAATTGGTCTAAGGGCTAGTCCTGTGGTGCGGGGGTTGACTTCTAACCATGTCACGGGAAAGCGATCGCGACCTAAATTAATATACTTTTGTTGCCAACGCACGCCTCTAGCCCACAAAATATTCCGTTCCACTATCGGATCGGGGCGCAAATCGATAATGACGCGGTTGGGTTGGCTGAGGGTACTGACGCGGGGGAAGATGCCTACAGGTAAATTGAGATCGATCGTGGTGAGATTGGCAGTCGTGCCTAATTTAACGAGAGGAGTCGGTGAAATCTGGCTCTGTTTTGGCAATTGGATGGCTAGATTAGCGTTTAACTGTTGGGCTAATTCAGGATTTATCGCAGCGTCGATTGCTATCTTCCATTGTTGATATGGAGGTGAGAGGGCAGAGACTGCCTGAGATGGTAATTGCTGTTTTGGATCGTCTGGGAGTTCGGCAAGCGGCACTTTTGGTTTAGTGACTGGAGGCTGTTGCGTTAGCTGCCAGGGCGTAGGGCGATCTAAATCTACTACCAAGCGATCGCCCCAAGTTTGTTTACCCTGGCGTAGTCCTGTAATCTTTGCAGCTGGCGTGGTAATCCGCAGAACGTCACCTTCGCTTTGCAGTTGCCAACCTACTTTTGCTGCTAATTGAGATAGATCTAAATAACGATACGCGCCACTGTGCCAGATGCTTGAGACGAGTGGTGGAGTATCAGGAGTCGTAAACCACCGAATCGGTTGTCGGGTTACATCCTGAGTATTCAGTAAGTCTACGCCCAGCTGCATCAATCCTACATCGCTAATTGCCGTTTGAATTCTATTTGTGGCTGGCTGCGCTTCCCACTGTCGCCAAGCTGCGGATAGAATGCGACCGTTCAAGGAGATGCGATCGCCTGCTGCAAGTAGCCCATTTGGTGTGGTGGAACGGCTGGGGGTATTTTGCGGTACGGATGATGGCGTAACAGGTGGGGTTACAGGCGATTGAATTTGAGCATTAGCAGCAGTGAACGTCAGCCACGGTGCTGTAGTTAGCAACCATAATAATGCTGAAGTTGGCAGCAAACAAAATTTTCGTTTCACAGCAGGAGTCAGGATCGAGCAGGAATTTGGGTGCATTAGCACAAGTAGCTATTCCTAACATAAAGATAGCTAACGGTCAATTGTATGACAGTTATCAGTTGTCAGTGTAGAGACGTTACATGTAACGTCTGTGGTAAGAATTCTTCTTAGCTTTTTACCGATCGCAGAAAAGTATCTCATCAGCGATCGGCGATCGCGAAATGACTTTAATGTCCGACGATCGATTGACGACCGATCGGGTTACTGTGAAAGGAGAGTATTTTTTAATACTTAATACTCGTAAAATTTTCTCCAAATAAACTGAGTAGCTCTTAATGGTAGTTTTGTCTTTTTATCGATCGTATAAATATTTTGATAATTGAGTTTCATCAAAATACTTTTGATACACAAATTACTACGGAAACCACTGAAGCTATTTTAGTTCAACGAGGTAAGCTATTTAGCTATATTGTTCTATGCGATCGCAACTTTGTCACGCTAAATATACAAAAAGACTAACTCAAGACTGCCTTGACAGGAAGGCTATGCGAATAAAAGCTATGCCAAGCTAGGCTTTGTAGCAATCTTTTTTTTCTTCGCTAACAGACTATAAACTGCACGATTTAGCAGAAATAGCCCCTAAAATTAGAAATTCTCTTCAACAATAGAGAAAATAAAGAGGTATAGATAGTAGCTAGTAGTGCTAGACAGATTGAACTAACGTTTCGAGCTATCTACTGTTGACGAAAACGTTAAGTTTTGTATTTTCTAGTAATAGAGAAATTTTTGAGGTTGATGAAATGGAGGCAAATTCCTTCGACTTCGCTCCCAAAACTGCTACAGATAAGTACAGTCTTACCTATCGTAATATCTATCGTAACTTTAGAAGATCGTCTATCGATATTGATATTTCAAATAGTTGTGGAGCGAGTCGATCGCGCAAGCAAACTTACTTGCGCGATCGAGAAATTCTCAACAAAATTTTATCGCTTGCGATTCAATCGCTCAATCGCGAAGATTGTTTAGACAACCTACTGTTAGAAATTAGACAAGCAATCCAAACCGATCGAGTCCTCGTCTATGGTTTCGATCGCAATTGGAGTGGCACGATAGTAGCAGAATCGGTAACTGCTCAGTTTCCCAACGCCATTGGTTGCCGGATAGACGATCCTTGTTTCCGAGAAGATTACGCACGACAATATAGTGACGGACGGATACGGGCGATCGCTAATATCTATGCTGCGGATTTGACTGAGTGTCACATCAAAACTTTGGAACAACTTGCAGTTAAAGCAAGTTTAGTCGTACCAATTACAAGCGACAATGGACTGCTAGGTTTGCTAATTGCCCATCACTGCAACGCACCTCGTCACTGGCAGATAGAAGAGGTCGAGTTGTTTAGACAACTTGCCACTATAGTCAGCTCGATCCTGCAACACAAGATCTCACAACAAGAGCGGCAATCTGCTGTGGAGTATGCCCAGAGATTAAAACAAATGACTCAGGTAGTGCAGCAAGCGCACTCATCATCCGATCTGTTTAATGCTGTCACCACAACAATGAGACAGATATTTCAAGCAGATAGAGTATTAGTTTATCGTTTTGTTACAGATGGTAGCGGCATTGTTGTAGCAGAATCAGTTGCTCCTGGTTTGCCTCAAACCCTAAATCATCCGCTCGATCGCTTTTATGGGTACGAAAGCGAGATTCAACAGAGCGATCGTCAGGGAGTACGAGCGATCGCCAACATTCATACTGCTGGACTAACGATAGATCGAATCGATGCCTTAGAACAGTTTGCCGTCAAAGCTCAATTAGTTGCACCAATTGTCAGTAACGGTAAACTGGTAGGTTCGCTCATTGCCCATCAGTGTACTGCACCCCGTACTTGGCAACCAACAGAAATCGATTTATTCGAGCAGATTGCCGTTCAAATTGGCTTGGCACTGGATCGGGTAGCGCTGCTAGAGTATCGAGCCACAGCAGCCAAGCAAGTACAGATGCGGCAACAAATAGCGTTACGGTTGCGACGATCGCTCGCACAGTCGGATATTTTAACAACTGTGACAGACGAACTCAAATCTGCCCTACAAACCGAGCGCGTGGTAGTTTATCGCTGCGATCGCGATCGTGGTAGCACAGTTATAGCCGAATCAGTCACCCCTGGCTTACCCCAAGCTTTAAATCATCGTCTTGACGATCCTTTCTGGCGGAACGATCGTACTGCATACGAGCAAATTGGTTACGCTCGTGCTGTTAACAACATCTATACAGCCGGACTCAGCGATCGCTGCATTCATAATTTAGAGCGCTTTGCTGTTAAGAGTAGCCTTATAGCACCTATCCTGGTACAAAATGAGCTATTTGGCTTGTTAGTTGCTCATCAGTGTTTTGGTTTCAGGGAATGGCAGCAAACTGAAATCGATTTTTGTACTCAAGTCGCGATCGATGTAGGTTTTGCTTTGGAACAAGCACAATTACATGAAAAACTAGCTCAAATCGCCCAAATTGCCATACACCTTGATGGCTACATGCCAACAACAGCGCAAAAACCAGCAACAGCAAAGTCATCATCGCCAACAAATGGCTTCAATTCTGAAGACAAAGAACATGATGCTACGGTTGCATTCTAGTTATCAGTTATCAGTTATCAGTTATCAGTTATCAGTTGATTTTGACTTTTGACTTTTGACTTTTGACTTATCCCCACACTCTACTGGAAAAGCTATGTCTACACCAGGTAAGCTAGAACTAACTGTCAAGATCGATCGCCTACCAGATAATGTGAGAACTATTGCTAATGGCTGGAAGCAGTTTGAAATCGATCTGGATGGTCAAATAATTACGCTAACATTAAAGCCCCATGTTTATAAAAAGCTAGAACAAGCTCAGGAGAATTATCATCAGTGGGTGGCGAAAATTATCGGACAAATGGGTGCAAAGACAGATAAAGGTTTTTTGCTAAAAGATTGCAATGTAACAGTTTATTCTCAAACTCAATCTTCGCCATCCAAGCTTCAGCAAAAGCCGCCCGATCGCCGCGATAAACCTAAAAAAGCCAATAGCAAATTTGTGGAGAAGTATCGGCTATATACTGGAGAAACCTTGAATTTGTTTCAGATTGTGTTTCGCCTGACTCAAGCTGTTTTTCCTGGGGTTTTGCCTTGGGTACTTGTTTTAAGTAGTTATGGCTTTTTAATATCTGTACTTTATAGTTTTGGCATTCCTGTATCAATACCAGAAGAGAGCGATGCAATTACGCGAGCAGTATTAATTTTCAACATTGGCTTACCTTTACTATTAGTTTTTCGTACTAATACAGCCCATGAAAAATTTTGGGAAGGGCGCAAGCTATGGGGTAGTTTAGTGAATACAGTGCGCAACTTAACTCGTGATTTGTGGATTGGTGTCAAAGAGGAGACACCACAAGACCGAGCGCAAAAAGAGTACACTCTTAGATTAATTGTAGCTTTTGCCGTGGCTATGAAACTACATTTAAGAGGCGAACACGTCACTGATGAGCTAAGCGATTTAGTAGCAGAAACTCAGTTTTTTCGGTTGAAATATACAAACCATCCACCCCTACAAATTGCTTTTTGGATTGGAGATTATTTACAAGAGCAACACGATCGCGATCGCTTGAATATTTATCAGTTAACGTCGCTACAAAAATTGGTAGACCAGTTAGTAGATATTTTAGGAGGCTGCGAACGCATTTTAAAAACACCACTACCTTTAATTTACCCGTTAATTTTGAAAAATTTAGTTTTTGTTTATTGCCTTGTTATTCCCCTAGAAATTGTGAAGGAGGTAAATTGGTTTACTAGCAGCATTATTACTTTTGTGAGTTTCATTTTATTAAGTATCGAACAAATTGGTTCTGAAATTGAAGAACCTTTCGGACACAATTCTTGCGATCTACCACTCGATATTATTTGCAATACCATACTGCATAATGTGGAAGATTTAATTGCTCTAGCTCCTCATAATGGTAGTAACAGTAAGGTGCGCTAACATAGTCCGTGTAGAGACGTTACATGTAACGTCTCTACACGGGAAACTATTCTGCTACCCGAGTCCGAGGTTGATAGTAGTAGTGATGGTAAGAAGTTGTAGCTTTGTAATCTTTTACCCCATTACAAATTGCACCTAAAACTTGAGTGCGAGACAGTTTTAACTGATCGAGAGTTTGCATTAGCATCGCACGGTCAGTTTTATCCATCCGCGTGACGATCGCAATTCCTGCGGTTAGAGGAGCCAGCAAACTCGCATCTGCTAAACCTAAAAGTGGTGGAGTGTCGTAAATCACTAAGTCATACTGCTGCCGCAACTGCTCCATGATGTTGCGCATCTTGTGAGAGGATAACAGTTTGGTAGGGTCGGGAGGAATTTGACCTGCGGTTAAGACAAACAAGTTCTCCCAGGCAGGCGATCGCTGAATTAAATCGGCAACTGGTACGTTAGTTGTTATTGCATTACTCAATCCAGCGTCATTGGATAGTTGTAGAATACGATGAATCTGCGGTAGGCGCAGATCTGCATCGACTAGCAACACCCTGCGTCCCATTGCTGCTGCTGCTTGAGCTAGGTGAGTTGAAACAGTAGATTTACCGTCAGCGTGGACGGAAGAACTGATGACGAGAGAGTGGATCGGTGTATCGGAACCTAAAAAGCCGATGTTAGTATACAGCGATCGGAAAGCTTCTATGAAAGGGAAATAGTGGTAGCCATAAGCATTTCTATTGGAACGCGACCTGCTGTTCTCCTGCCTCTGATTCGTTTCTCCATCTGCTAAATTTTTACCCAGGTTTTTATGGAAAGGAATTATGCCTAATATTGGTAGCTTTGTCGCTTCCTTCAACTCATCGGGTGAATGAACGACATTATCGAGCTTTTCTACAAGTAGCGCTGCTCCGATTCCGGCTAAGATACTAGCTACTGTGCCTAAGATGAGGAATCGTGGAATGTTAGGAAAGATAGGTATAGAAGGTAGCTGAGGTGGTGAAATGAGTTGCCAAGGAGTCTCTTTTTGAGCATTTTCGATTTGCAGCGATTCCCGCCTTTCTAGAAAACGGTTCAAACTTTCAGTAGCAATAACTAACTCTCGCTGTAAGTCAGTGTAACGACGTGCCAAATTTGGCATTCCGTCGATTTCTCGATTTAAGCGATCGAGTGCTTGGGCGTTCTTGGCGGCTCTGACTTGGAGTATGGAAAGTTGGCTTAATACTGACGCACGTTGATTTTCTAGTGCCTGCACTCCCTCTTTCTGTAATAGTGGCAGCAGACTTTCCCGTTTCTGTTTCAGCGACTGAATGTACGGACTATCTACTCGATAAATAGTTGCATTCTTGGCAATTTCAGTATCTATATTCTGCAACTGAGCGAGTAAACTCTGATATTGAGGAGCATCTTGCTGGGCTTGCGGTGATATTGCACGACTGGGCGTAGAGGATTCATCTATAGCCGCGATCGCTGGCGATTTTTGAGGGTGGTCAACTGTCGATTGTTGCTGCGAAGTTCCCACCCCATGACGAGCTTTTGCTTCTAGTTCTAGCGCTAACTTAGTGCCAGATTTACTTTGTAAGGCATTGTAGAGTTTTTGAGCTTCCGCTAAATCTTTTTGAATCTCTAATTTCTGAAATTCTAAAGTGCTGTATTTTTCAAATAGCTGTCCTGTTTTTTCTTCGGGAGAAAATAAGCTGTACTGTTCTCTAAATCTTTGTAATTGCAATTGCAAACTGTTAACTCGCGCTTGCAATTGAGGTAACTGAGTATTAACAAATTGAATTCCCTGACGTAAATTCGTTTGCTGCTCTTGTAAGCTGTATTTTAAATATCCTTTGGCTAACTGCTCTAGAGCAAATTGAATTTTCTGTGGATCGGAATCTCGATAGCTAATTTCTAAAATTTTTGTTTCTTGATAGCGAGAAATCTTCAATCCTTCTAGTAAAGAAGCGTAGTTAATATCTGGATACCGCACAGCAATATTGTTAGCGATCGGAGCCAAGACTTCAGGGCTACGTAAAACAATAATCTGTGTACTATAATCTAAAGATTCTTGCCCTTTTGGGCTAGCATTTACAACTGGAACGTTCGATAATCCCGACAATTTATTTTCAGCCTTGACTGGCTCTACCAATACTGATAGTTTTCCTTCATACTCGGACGATCGAGTTAAAGTCCATACCCAGGTAGTAGCACAGCAAGCGATCGCTACACTGGCAATTATCAGCGCTCGACGACGTACAACTGTCAGGAACTGAGACAAACTCCATTCTTCTACTTGAGGTAGCTCTTGATAGCTTGCAATATGGAATGGCAATGACATCTGTGAGTGTTTACCATTTCTTTCTGTTGCTAAATGCTGAGTTCGATATTGCTCTTCCATATTCATGTCGTTATTAGGCAGTTGTATGAAGGAAAAAACAGGAATAGTCCTGCTGGTAAGCTTTAGCTTTCTTCTGTCACGGCTTCTATATTATTAGTTTTAGAACGAACAATTCTTCTTTTTGCTGTTAAAAATGCTTGTTGTAATACATTTGAGTACTGTTTGGCAATAATTTCTGGCGTGAAATTGAATTGAAGATATTGCCGACCTGCCATTCCCATTTGTTTGACAAGTTCGCGATCGCTCTTTAAACGGCGAATAAATTGAGCTAAACCACTAGCATCGCCTGAATTAAAAGCAGCACCACAACCACTTTCTCTTAAGAGATGACGTAAATAGGAATGGGGTTCGCAAATGGCAGCGACGGGACGACCAGCTGCGAGAATGCCATAGAGCTTGCTCGGGGCAACGATTCCTTCCATTTTGGGACTAATACTCACCAAAGATAAATCGCAAGCTGTGAGCGAATATGGTAAATCTTGTTTATCTTGATAGGGCAAGAAGCGACAGTTGTTTAAGCCGAGTTTTTTGACACGTTCAAGACTCGATTGAAATTTTGCTCCTCCTCCGATGAAAACAAACTGAATTGATTCGTCTTGCAATTGTCTAGCTGCTTCGAGAATTGTATCTAGTTCGTGACAGCGACCCATGTTGCCAGAGTACTGCACGGTGAAAGTATTTACCAGTTCGTGCTTTTGAGCAAACCAATTATTTTCTTTTTCTATCGGTACAATCCAGTTGGGATTAGCCCAATTATGAATAACTACAATTTTTTCACTGAGTTCAGGAGAATAAGATAAAATCTTCTCCCGCATGGTTGAACTAAGAACAACAATTTTTTCTGAGTTTTGCCAAACTTTTTGATTGAGCGATCGCCATAGTTTAACTAACCAATTTTTTTTAGAAAGAACATCTAACTCAACCGCAACGTCAGGATATAAATCATACATTAAACAAACATAAGGAAGACCAAACAACAGTTTAGCTATGTAGCCAACAATTGGTAGAAATGCTGGTGCAGTTGTTAGAAGTAGGAGATCTCCATGATTCTTTTGATTTAGCAAATATAAGATAGTTCGCAAAAAGAACAAGCAGCCATTGATTGCTTTACCACGAATCCGGGCATTCCACATTCGAGAAGTTCGCGATCGCCTAATCAAGATTTTTTCAGAACGTTCTAGAATAGGAGCCGCATGTTTTTTAAATGCATATCCTGGTTGTCCGGTAAAAACTCTGACTTGAATACCCAATCGCCCTAAATTCACCGCTAGTTCTTCAATGAGTTGCCCTGTAGCAGCATAGTCTGGCGGGTAAAATTGCGTAATAATATTTAAGTTGAAAGAAGGTGAGAGTTCTTTACTTTTGCTTTGAGCAGGCAAAAATATCTTAAGTTTTTCAATTTGCTCTTGCTGTATATATTTATCTAGCATCTGAAGCTCTGCCTACCTCTGCCAATGCAATTATTTTGTTTAAATAGTAAGGAGTGCAAAGGAAAAGCACTCAATTTTAACGAAAGGCAAAGCTACACAAAAAACTATCTAATAAAATTAAAATTCTCTCTTAAGCTAAAGGGCTATTTTGCTAGGTGATGTAACAAGGTAGCTTTACACGATCGAACTTGAAAAAATCTAACTTTGACCTAGCTTTATGTCCAAGTGTGGTTTTACTGAGAATTCAATTGGAGTTTAACAATCTTCTTAGTTTTTTCAGTAAAAACACTGAAAGTTAAGTGTCTATACTAATTCTAAATCTGCCGCAAATAACCCAAGATTTTTTAGTAACACACCATAGATTTAGAGTAGTGCGTTATACCATTTCTTTAAAACTACGCCACAGAATATCCCCCCAACCCCCCTTGATAAGGGGGGCTAGGGGGGATCGAATCTAGTGCAATAAACAGAATTGGTATTAGCCTATGGCGTAACGCACCCTACGTAGATTTCAAAAAGTAAGAGCCAAAAAGATATCGAGGTGTTTATCTAGAAAATATAAAAATTATTAATTTTTCATAGATCGAGTTTTGGCAATATTACCGAGCTGATAGATTTACCGATCGCAAATCGCTCGTTGTTTGACTGGTTGTGCGGGATTACCTACATAGATTGTCATGGGCTGAAGCGATCGCCCTGCTACGCTTCCTAGACTCAACACCGCTCCTTTACCAACAGTGACACCAGGACCAATCGTCGCCCGCGCTGCAATCCAGCTACTCTGCTCGATGTGAATTGGCGCTGGGATCAGCTTGAAGTCAGAAGCGCTCCAGTCGTGATTGCCAGTACAGAGATAAACACCCTGAGAAATACAAACATGGCTTTCAATGGCGATCGGCGCAACATTGTCGAGCCAAGCATTTTCGCCAATCCACACGCAGTCACCTATAGTTAGCCGCCAAGGAAACTTTACCTGCACTCCAGGTTTAATACAGACAGAGCGACCAACTGTAGCGCCAAAACTACGTAGTATCCAGACTTTTAACTGAGAGATAGGTAGCCAATGACTGCGAAATAAAGGCTCTCCGAGAAAATACCATAGGAGTTGTTTCCACAAGGGAGCGCCAGGAGTGTAAGTACCGAGGGTGTAACGATCGAGATACATGGAATTCAATTGTTCATAGCGGTTTTCAATTGGTTAAAACACACGCTCTGTAGGGGCGCACAGCTGTGCGCCCCTACAAATGTCACGCACGGAATCGAGAATTGCTATTAGATGAAATTTTAAATTTGCGTGATGCCACGATCTTGGCGATCCCCCAACCCCCTTAAAAAGGTGGGCTAGGGGGGATCTAGTTTTAACCGAAAAGTATGGTCAAACTAGCTCCAGTACGACCTGTAAACATCCATAACCAAGTACGACAAATATCACGGCAAATATGAAACCAGGATTCAGGCTGTTGGTTTGATGGAACTGATATAGGAGTTACAGCAATCCCCTGGCTGCCAAAGACAAAAAAGGCGATCGCTTTTGCTCTTGCCATGTGAAAATCGGATGTAATTAAGTAAACATGTTGAAAATACCGTTGTTTAAAATCGGCAACAAGAGAGGTAAAGTTAGTTACGGTATCGACAGCACGGCGATCGATATATATTCGCGATCCAGAGGCACTCGGATCTGGAAAATTGAAGGTTTTGAGATAAGGAGAAGAAATCCAGATTTCTAAAGGTGGATGCCGTAAAGCAAAGTCAACAGCGAAAGTTTCGCGCCTCGGATCGCCACCTAAAGCAATAATTGCTTGGGGCAGTGGCGATCGCCCTAGAGCAATTGCTAGTCGCAGAGGAATAATTCCGAATAGTACGAATAGCACAGCAGCAGTTAACAAACCGACAAAACGGCATCTCTTGTACTGAAAGCGCTGGTTTTTGCTCGAACTGGTAGTTTTTACTCTTGACATTGTTGACGCTATATCTCTGCGTGTTGTCGCTTACGGCAGCGTGGCAAAATTCTCTGGGTTTGGGAAGTTTATAGGAATTGGTTGTCGCTCGATCGCCGCCGTGTAAATTGAGATTAGATTCTGGGCGATCGCTTGCCAAGAATACCGTTGACTTGCCAACAGCCGACCATTCTCTCCTAATTGCTGCCGGAGTTCTGGAGATGAGAGCAGTTGTGCGATCGCATTTGTTAAGGCGGCGATTTGACCTTCAACAACCAGTCCTGCCGATGCTGCGGCAATTTCCGGTGAAATTTGGATGTCGGGAGTCACAACAACTGGTAGCCCTACTACCATTGCTTCTGCTACGGCAATCCCAAAATTTTCGGAGAAGGATGGCAAGACAAAAAGATCGGAGGCTTGTAGGAGAAGATCTTTATCTCGACCCATAACGAAGCCCGTGATGGATGTACGCGAGGAAAGCCCCAGGGATGATACTAACTCGGTCAAGTAGTTGAGATACTGCGGCTCTCCCGAACCTGCCAAAATCAGATGAAAGTTGCGATCCTGAGCTACTAGCTGGCTGAGGGCTTGAATTAACAAATCTGGGCGTTTTTTAGGGTGAAGCCGCGACAGGAACAGGACAACTGGTGTGGTGGTAGGTATACCGTAAGTTTCGTATAGCTTTTGCTTAGCATCAGGTATTTCTACTGGGCGATCGACTCCTAAAGGTAAAGTAAAACTAGGTGTTTGAATGCCAAATTTTCTCACATCCTCGGCTTCGCCTGGAGCAGTGCAATGAATCATATCAGCACAATTGAGATTTTGACGCTCGATCAGAAATGAATATATTCGTTTTTTCAGCCAACTTTGAGACAAAGCCCAAGGCGTTAACTGTCCCATAGTACGCATGGTATAGGGAATTCCTTGCAACCTGGCAATTAGGGCAGCGCAAGCGGGTGCATAGGAAAAAAGATAGTGAGTTTCGATCAGATCGTAATCTCGGGCGTGCTGCCAAAGCCAACGAGTCAGAGCTGCCGAAAAAATAAACTCTTTAAGTGGTGGTGAAAAACGCGGAAAAAACCAAATTGGGACTTGCTCGTACTCTACCCGCCGATGGAGCGGCACGTCTAACAGTTCTGAACCGCGATCGTTCGTGGTGGCAATTTCGGCATCAATGCCATGTTCGCGCAAAGCTCGAACTAGATTGAGAACAACTTGAGTTGGTCCACCCAAAGCCGGATCGATCGAAGGAATAACGTGTAAAACTTTCATTGACTGCTCAAATTGAATTTAATTAAGTTATCCATCGTTTGTTTAAATTGCTCGAATCCGAAAGTATTAATAACTTTCTGTCTTAAAACTTCAGGTTGATAAATAATTGGATGCGAATAAGTGCCTTGCAAAATCTGAATTAAAGTTCGGGCGATCGCGTTGGTATCGTCTGGATCGACTAATGCCCCTAGTTCGCCGTGACAAAGGGCATCAATGGCTCCATCTCGATCTCCTCCTAAAGTGGGTTTGCCACAAGCTAAAGCTTCTAGATAGACAATGCCAAATCCCTCACCTTTACTTGGCATGGCAAAGACATCACACAAGTTATAGTGATCGCCTAGTTCGGCATCGGGAATAAATCCAGTTAAGGTGACACAATCTTTGAGATCGAGTTTGGCGATTAACTGTTCGATCCGATCGCGATCGCTACCCTTGCCAACAATCAGATAACGAACGCCAGGAATCTGACGGCGAATCTCTGGCAAGGCTTGCAGAATTTGGTCGTATCCTTTGTAGCGTTCGCGGCAATCTAACCGAGCAACAGTCAAAATGACTGGTTGTTCTGGTGTCAGTCCGTAACGCTCTAATAAGTATTGCGGCTTTGGCTGAATTTTAAAGCGATCGGCATCAAAAGTGTTAGGTAAAAGCGAGACTTTTGCCGGATCGAGATTTTGCTCTTTGAGCAGGCGATCGCGTGTATAGCTACTGACGGCAAGAATGCGATCGGCATGGTGCAACGCTTTTTGTAAAGCAGGTTTGCGAATATCCCAGGCTTCTACACCGTGAGCGATCGCCCAGTAACGCATACCAGTTAGTTGTTTTAACCAATAGGCTGCAACTGTAAAATTCAGGTGAGTGGCGATCGCTAAACTCGGTCGCTGTCGCAGTCCCGCTCCACAGATCTGAGCTGCAAACCCAATTGTTCGCAATGGCAGAGGTAAAGCACCAGTACAGTGAAACTGGGTATGGCGCGATCGCGCCAGGTCGGATGGCGATCGAGTGTCGTGCTTGAGAAAAACCTGGTAGTGCCAATTCGGATATAAACTTTCTAACGCATCGAGCAAGAAAGCCGAATAGACTTGAATTCCGCCTTTAAATTCAAAAATATTCGGAAACCACAAGTGGCAATTAGTTTGACCTGCTAATTTGGGCATAAAAGCTCCTGGACGCGACTGGCTAACTGCTGTCGATACAATCCCCACGTTAATTGCTCGGCTTTTTGACGAGCCGCTTTTCCCATTTGGGCTAATTCTTCCGGGTGGGAATAACACCATTCCAGCTTTTCCTTTAGAGCTACAACATCGCGAATCGGGATAATGAAGCCTTCTACCCCGTCTGTCAGAATATCTGGACCAGCAGTATTGGGTGTTGTGATGACAGGAATTCCGCAAGCCATTGCCTCTAGCAGTACGAGTCCAAATCCTTCTACAAGCGAGGGAAAAACAAAGACACTTGCGGTACTGTAATATTCGTTTAATGCCGCGTGAGGCAGAGATGGAATGTAGCGAAAAATATCTTGATATTGAGTCAGCCAGTTGTCAGGAAACTCGTTAATGCCGATCGCTAAGAGTTCGGCATCGGGTAGGTGTAGTTCTTGCCAAGCTTGTAATAAGTAATGAAAGCCCTTGCGAGGTCCAACGCGACCGACAAATAGAGCGCGAAACAGTTTGTCAGTTTTAGTTTGCGGGTGGAAATAATCAATCGGTGCGCCGTAGGGAATGACGCTAATTTTTTCTGGTTTGACACCCACATCTAACAGCGATCGCTGGGTGATAGAAGATGCGACAAATACGTGGTCTGCTAGTTGAATTTCTCGTTCTTTGCGATCGATCTTCCATGCAGGTTCTTTGACTGCTTGTAGTGCTGGCGCTAGTTCTGGAAAACGTTCTGCTTCTTGGGCTTGGAGATCTCGACTCATGCGATAAAAGGGAATCGGGAGATCGTACAAGCAGAGAATCCCGTGTTGTTTAGCAACTTCAAATGCGATCGCCGCACCATCTTCGTAGGCATAAACTGCATCTAGATTTTGTAAATGATGTTGGGAAACGTGGCGATCGAGAGACGTATACACCCAATCGATCGGTCCTTGACGACCTAAGTTCAGCAAATGACTTAATTTAGTTTTGACTAATGCTAAACGTATGGCTTCTTGCCAAGGGTGCGATCGCATGGATACATTTACAGGCGCAGTCCACGCCCTCCTGCCTAATTCCAGTGCCACACGACTGCTAATTTTTTGGGGTAATAAGTTTAAATAGCGCGATAAAACTCCCTTGGGATTGTAGGCAATTGTCGTAATAACTTCTTGGAGTAAGTTAGCTTCCCCCAAAGCTAGTGCGGCATTGCGAGCAAAGGGATTACTAGTAGGGTGAATCAGGGAAATACGCGGATGAGACATTGTGTTGTTGCAATAATTGTTGTTCTCGATACCAATTTTCTGTCCGCTCTAATTGAGGTAAGAGAAAGATAAAGCCACTCAAAAACCAGTAATAAGCCAAGAAGGTAGGTTGAGTTACTAGCTGGTCGTAGATTGCAAGTGTCTGGATCAGTAATGCTGTCAGTGCTAATTGACGCAAAAATGGTTTCTTTAATTGACAGAAAATCCGTAACAGCGCTATGAGAAGACTCAATCTCAGTCCGTACCACAGAAAAAAACCAATCGGACCTAACTCCAAAACTATTCTGCCTGGTTCCTCTTCATAGTAAGTCGGAATGGTTGCCCCATCTGGTAAATTTAGCGATCGGCGCATTGCTTGACTCCCCGGTTGGGTTGCTCCAGTGCCGTAGCCGTCGAGTCCTTTATATTGAATAAACTCGAAAGGTTGGGTAAAAGTTGTTGTAATGCGTGCCGTCACATCTTGATTAGAATTTGTCCGTAACAAGAATGCATCAATTGCGGGTTTAAACCAGACCGAAGAGACTAGAGCAATACATATAGTTGGTAATAAGAATTTACTGAGCAGAGATATACTCTTTTCAGGCTGAGTGAATCCTTTAACAGTTATAAAACTAACAAAAAATAGTAATAGGGCAAACACAACGCTACGAGAGCCAGTCATACAAGAGTTAACAGTTACCAAAATTAGTTCAAAAATGGAAACCCATTTCCAGAAAGGTGGTTGGGAGAGTGAGAGGAGAGAAATCAGTAAGCCAAAGCAGATTAATAGATATACTGCATAACCGTCTATGTAAGAAAATGTGCCTGTGACGCGGACAATCTGGGTTGCTCCTGCAACTCCAAATGTAGCTACTTCTTTCAATTGACTGGGAGCATATACGTTGATTGGACTAGTAGCAGGACTAAAGAACTGAGCAATACCTAAAAAACCTACAGGAATGACTAATAAAAGATGAGAACGCAAAAATTTATATAAATCTTGCTCCGATTGAAATAGAGTTGGTAGCATCCACATTAAAGGAATATAAAAGATATATCCTCTGAGTCCAAAAAGCCCTACTAATGGTGAACCTAAACTGGGATTAAAGACTTGCAATACACACCATATGGTGGCAAAAATAATTAAGATAGAAATCGGGCGATTTTGAATTGAAAATCTTCTCGTTGAGAAGACATAGTATTGCAGGTAAGCACCTAAAAGCATTAAGTCTTTTAAAAAATAAATTGTGTCGCTTGCTTGAGGTAAGACCCATTTACGCAATGCACCCTCAATCACAAGAATGAAGAACACAGCTTTAACAGAGTTACGCCAATTCAATGCCGAGATCCCAAAAATAGATAAAATAGCGATCGCAGCAATTACCAATTTCACGCGATAGTCCTCTTAAGAATATGTAAATATACCTTGACAATTTGCTTTGAGGTATTGAGCAAAGTCATCCTAGTTTTGTGCATGTATTACCCAATACATGTGTGACAAAGTTCTGAGCCTGAACTGATAAATTGTGAGTTTGATACCAGGTGTAAGCATGACTCGCGATCGCCTGCGACTCGACGAAATCTGTTATTTCTGTGAGGCGATCGCTGAGAACCCAGTAATGTTTTCCCGGTTCTATGCCATCTTGTAATGATGTATAAACTCTAGGACTCACAGTTAACATTCCATGAGCGCAGTAAGCTGCAAATATACCAGATTTGGCTAAATATTCTAGATGGTAATTAAAGAATCCTGCGAAGGAGTTCAAAAGAATGTCACTAATTTCAGCAGCAGATAGTTTACCTGTTTCTACTATTGGAATACCTTGAATTGAAGAGAGTTCTAAATCTGTTGGCGCTCCGATATCCAAGATTTCTTGAATGCCGAATAACCGACATGCTTGACTAATTTCTTTTAGAGATTGACGATAAGCTCTTTTGCGAATGCTAGGACTACCGAACAGTACTAAGCGTCGAGAACGCTCTGCTAAAGGTGGTACTTGCTTTGGTTCACCCACATTAGAAAAGACGGGTAGTGTGGGAATTTGAGTTTGTTTTTTCTGACTTAAGCGCTCCAGAACTTCTGCATAGTTTTGATTGCTTGTCAAGCAGCGATCGCTCAGTTTTGCTAAACGAGCTGCTAAATTTCTTTGCTGTCCAGATAACCAAAAAGAACTCGTCCAAGGTAACTTTCCAGAAGCATAAACTTCATGGAACATCGTTACTAAATTTGAGTTAGGAGTATTTCTTTTCCAACGTTCCAAGCCTTCAACTAGCCAAATCGGACACCCTCGCTTGGCATAACCGTAGCCGACGTAATGTAATAAGACTGTAGTTGGTTTGCTTGCTAATAAGGATAGTAAAGCTGTGGTGGAACGCTCGTCTACTGAATTAATTAGAAAATCTTCAATTTGAGTATTTCCAGTCCAAGCAGCATCACCAATTGCAAAATGAGTTTTGAGATTGAAATCATTGTAAAGCTGCCGTGCCAGATTTAAGGCATAATCTCCCAAGCCATCTATTGCTGGAGGTAGTCGTGGAACAATCTGAATGATATCCATTAAAGTAGCTGCACTAATTTAAACTATGCTACACGAGTCAATAAAACAGCAACTCCGGTGTGAATTTTTTTTCGCAAGACTAAGGGCAAAGATTGCGTAAAGTTTTCACAAGTATCAACCCAACTAGGAGTAAGAAAATTTAATAATTTTCCTAACTTTAGATGACCGTTAGTTAGTGGATTTGTAAAAATTCTTGTCTCTTGAATCGATAATCCAGCTTGACGAACTATGCTTTCTATCTCATCTAAATGTAATAAAAAGATATGACCGTCTGAATTAGGCTGAAATTGGATTGCTTCAAACTCGCTGGGATCGGGACAATCTGAAAATTTAGGCAAATGGTTCTGAAAATATTCACCATTTGGCGTACTCATGACTATGTGACCACCAGGTTTCACCATCTGAGCTATCTTCTTCAGAAACAGATCGGGATGAGCAACGTGTTCGATAACTTCAGTAATTAAAATTACATCAAATTCAGCATCAAGCCCTAATGTAAAAACATTTCCTGGTTTGTAGTGAATAGTGCCATATTCCCATTTTAGTTTGACGTAATCAACTAATTCTTCTCGTAAATCGTTCCAGGTAACTTCATAGCCGAGTTCTGCTAAAGTCAAACTAAAGTTTCCCTGTGCAGCAGCTACATCTAAAACTTTTGCTCCTGGTCGAGCAACTTTCTGAACTAGCTCTAAAGTATGTTTATATCGATGGGCGTATGCATAACTATATCCGCGATAGCTAGTCTCCCCATACATTTCTATTAAATCGTATGAATAACTTTGCTTCCAGCTTTCTAACCAGTGATTTTGAAGGGTAATAGTTTTCATATCTCAAAAAAAATTGATTTTTAGTTGTTATTAAGTGTTTTCACGTTTGATAATTTATACTGCCAAAGTAGTACGCTCATCTGTAAGTAAGCAAAATGTTCTAAAAAAGCTTCGTCAATTCCATTTAATTTAAAGCTTAAAATTGCCGGAACTGTCTGTTTGACAAAACTCCGTAAAGCGAATAAGAAATAATACACGGAATTAATATTTACCAATTCTTCTGCATGAATTGATAAGTAGATAAATGTCGATTCTCGATGTTGTTTGATTTTGTTCCATCCTCCCTTTGCTCTCCAGGGATGGCATACAGAAGCAGCTGGCACAAAAGAAAATCTATATCCATTCTTTGCTAGTCTGAATCTGAAATCTACATCTTCCATCGCAGCGTAGGGAAATCGTTCGTCAAAACCAGATAGAGAATCAAAGAGTTGCTTTTGTACGGCAAAATTACATGACCATAAATAACCACCTGTCTCGTTAATAGGCGAGGTTTCTGCAAGGCTTTGTCTTGGGCGATCGACATAAGTTCGCCCCTCAAAAACGAGATAAGATTGTTGAGCGATCGTAGCTTGGGCATAGGCTTCTAACCACTGAGGATCTGGGAGACAATCATCATCCGTAAAAACTAGCCACTCACCACTGGCGTATTCTGCCCCATTATTTCGATTTGCTGCCGGACCTTTACGGGAACCAGCTACCCATTTTACCCAAGGAAAACACTCGCGAATCATCTGCTGTGCAGTTGTTTGGAAACCATCATCGGTGACAATAACTTCATATTGCTCTGCTGGTAGTGTTTGAATTCCAGGTGATAGAAGATCTAAGCATTTTGCTAATAAGTCATTGCGTTGATAGGTAGGGATAATAACAGAAAATAAAGGCATTGAATTCATACTTATACTAAGACCTACAAGGCATGTTTATCATAATATTTCTGAAAGGTGTTAATTGTAATTAGAAGCTGTAAGGCGATCTAATAAAGAGTTTTTTATTTTGAAGGTGCGATCGCCTCTGATATTTTGACTAAAAATCTGCTTAACATATGACTGAAGTTTCTCGGTCACTATAGTTTTATCAAAATTCTCATTTAAAACGTTGAAAGCTACTTCTGCTATTTTTTTACGTAAGGCTTTATTTTGAATTGTATCTATTAAAAAGCTCTCGATTTCATTAACTCTATTTGTTTCACAAACAAGCCCACACTTCCAATTCTTCAAGAATTGATTACAAGCAGAATAAGCTGGACCGCAGGCTAAAATGGGTTTACCAGCAGCCATATAATCAGTCAATTTAGTTTGTACTGAAGAACGAGTCATGTGTGCATATTCAGGTAAAAATGATGAAGCCACAAGTAGTAGATCGGCACGCTGGAGATAGCGATTGAGTTCTTGATAGGGAATGATATCGCCATACGTTACTTCCCACTGCTGCCATTTATCTCTGTAGGGATTCCAGAAACATTTGTCTGTGTGCAAGACGAGTTCAATATCTTTTCCATCGCATCTGAGTTGAAAAATTGCTTCAGCGATCGCTGCCAATGCATCGTAGTGCATTGACCAAATGGAGCCAGCATAGACAACTTTAAACGTACCTTCATGAGTTATTGCTGTATCAGGTGGCTGTTTGTCTGATAAGTCAACAGGGTTATGAACGATTAGCGAACTTTGAGGTTTTATCTGATAGCGATTTGATAATTCAATTTGTAATTGTTCGCTAATCATCAACCAACTATCTGCCTGTTTTAAAAGTTGATTAGCCATTTTTTGAACGCTGTTCGACAACCATCGCGAGTTATCGATCGCTATCCAATCATCCATGAAGTAAATTAAGGATGGACAGTGAAAGTATTGAGTTAATTTATAACCCATTAGCAAACATAAAGACGTGACCGGACAAATTAAAATAATTTCCGGATCGAATTCCTCTAGTTTTTGTAAATTTGAAATTGGAAACCAGTCGAGTAGTTGTAGATTTATCCAATTGATTAAAGGATTAAGAAATTTTCCTAATCGATTGTGTACTATGGGTAAACGATGTCCAGCAAAGGAAAGTACTTGGCGATCGAATGGCGAACTTGTCGGGTTAGACTCTAATTCGTGTTCGGGACAAAATAACATCAGTAATTCAGCAGGGTAGTTATCAAATAAATTGACAAGAGTTCGATTAACTCCCTTGCCTTCTTGACTTAAAGTCGCTTCAGTAACTAGTAAGATGCGCGGTAGCTTGTCAACCATAATACGAGCTATGCAACCTCTTGAAGTCTTGTTGTCCAAGTCGTGACAATTTCCGAAAATATTAATTTCAAAGGTTTTGTAATAGACCAATTAGAGTAGTGATTCTGCATTTTACGGAGATCGCTGTAGTAGCAAATATGATCTCCTTCGCGATTTTTATCTACATACTCGTACTGCATCTTTTTGTGAGTTAGTGAAGCTACAAGCTCGAAAGCTTCTAAAATAGAGCAAGTATTGTCCTTACCCCCACCTAAGTTGTACACTTCACCACAACGGGGTGCTTGGATAAACTCTTCAATAAAACGGGCGACATCATAGGAGTGAATATTATCTCGTACTTGTTTTCCCTTATATCCAAAAACTTTGTACGTGCGATTTTCTAAATTACATTTCACTAGGTAACTGAGAAATCCATGCAGTTCTACACCACTATGGTTAGGTCCTGTCAAACATCCACCTCGCAGGCAGCAAGTTTTGAGTCCAAAATATCGACCGTACTCTTGAACCATGACATCAGCTGCAACTTTAGAAGCACCAAAAAGAGAATGCTTCGACTGGTCAATGCGGAACGATTCAGGAATACCATACTGATAGGTTAGCTCGGCATATTCCCAACGGGTTTCTAACTCCTTCATAGCAATCTCATTCGGTGCATCTCCGTACACTTTGTTGGTAGATAAATGTACAAAAGGAGCTTCCGGCGCAAATTGGCGCGTTGCCTCTAACAGATTTAGAGTTCCTACAGCATTAGTGTCAAAATCATCAAAGGGAATTGCCGCAGCTCGATCGTGGCTGGGTTGTGCTGCTGTATGGACGATCGCCTCTGGTCTGAGGCTTTCAATCAGATCTAGAACTCGTTGGCGATCGCGAATATCTATTTCATGATGCACGAAGCCTTTAATCAGAGATTCCAAGCGCTGTTGATTCCAGCGAGTATCTCCTTGGGGTCCAAAAAAAACAGCTCTTTGATTGTTATCAACACCGTGAATTGCCCAACCTTGACTAGCAAAATGTAGGCAAACTTCAGATCCAATAAGTCCCGACGATCCAGTTACCAATAATTTCTTCATTCAAAATTATGCCTTTTTGCTCTTTAAAAAATTTCTGATTTCTAATAAAAAAAACCAGTTTTACCTTAAACTAAGGAGAATAATTTAATATTTTTAGTCATGTCAACTACTTCAGGAGTTACGCAGTCGATCCCCCAACCCCCTTAAAAAGGGGGCTTTATTCCTCCCTTTTTAAGGGAGGTTAGGAGGGATCGTCGAGATCTGTAACTTCAAGTGCGTAACTCCTATACTTATAGCCATCCAAATTAATTTGTGAATGTTTCTTGTGTAGAGAAGTTACATTTAACGTCTCTACATAAGCTATATTTACTAAAGCTATATACATTGAAGTCGTAGAGATTGAAAATCTCGCAGAGATATATACTTCAGATGTAAGTGACTTACGTATTGAACGAAATCGTTGATTTAGTCCTTACTCGCTCGATTTACGAATAAACTGTAATTCTTTCTTTTCCGCGTGTCCAACCGCAATTTTACTGATAATTCTATCTGGCGCGATCGCAACCGTAAATCTACTTAAGTAAATGTACGGCAACTGAATTGTATATATCTCAATAAAATTTGATTCTACAGAATTGCTGCACGATCGCTGCACCGAAGTGCAAGTTAGTAGCGATCGTAGCTACTGCATTCAGCATCTATATATTGATAACCCTATAATAGCGGTTTTCAATTGGATGTAATACATGTCTGGTAGGGGCGCACAGCTGTGCGCCCCTACAAATGTCATCCACACAATCGAGAATTGCTATAAATCGGATTTATACAGTCAGCAACATTGGTGAATCGGATCTTGGATTTAAATCCACGTCTCGCGTGCTGACCAAACACGTATGACCAACGTTAGCGCACCTATCCGTGAAATCTGTGGAATTTACTACGCTTCCATAATGTTATGTCTTTTCCCCCAATCCCTTTATACAACCGAACTCGTACGACCTACCAAGCTACTTTCTTTACAGTTTATTTAACATTTAGCTGTGTTTCTTCACCGTTTTTTGCTTTGAAAGCTAGTTTTTTAGTATTTAATGTAACTATCACTAGTAGTAAAAACACTGAAGACGGAAATGATAATTTTCTATTTTAGATAAAAAATATACCTCTATAATTTCAAACTATTGACTTCCGTAAGGAAGTACTAGATCGCCTGCGGACGCAACAAGGTTGCCATCTTCTCAATACATTTATCTCTTTATAGTTTGCATGAAGTTTATTTACGCGATCGCAGAACGATTAACAAAGTTTTTTTAACTCCAGTTAGACGAAATAAAAACAAATAGTTTGAAAGTGCAGAGATAAGCTTTTTGAATTAATGAATTGCATTGGCGATCGTCGCAAGAAGCATTATATATCTATTGCTAACCAGTAGTTTAGTACTCTCACCAGCTCCTTTAAATATAGGAATTCTAAGTTAAAGATGAGGAAATTTTAAGTACTGAATTATCTTCAACAATATCTCAATTAGCTTTTAGTTTAAAGTCCGCAATCGAACTAGCATTAAATGCCTGCTAAGTAGGCAAATTTTGCCGTGAAAGCTAATGAAAGAACAAACCAAAATTTCTATTTACTCCTATTTATCTCTATTCATATTTGTAATTTGGTAAGGTTCTAATGAAACGACATCTCAAGTATTTCACGCTATCTTTATGCACATTTCTTCTGAGCGCGGGTCAAGCATCTGTACTCATGACGACACTGCCCTTACCAGGGTTACAAACATCAGCTGCTGTTGCTGCGACATCACCCAATACAGAACCAGGCGGATCGATCCTAGTCATCACAACTACTTCCGACCCTTTCAGCAACTACTATGCCGAAATTTTGCGAAATGAAGGACTGAATACATTCAATGTCAGCGATATTTCCTTAGTTTCCTCAGAGATGCTTGCTAACTATGATGTAGTCATTTTGGCAAGGATGACCCTAAACCCCTCTCAAGTGACCATGTTTAGTAACTGGGCAGCTAGTGGTGGCAATTTGATCGCAATGCGTCCTGACAAGCAGCTCAGTAGTTTGCTTGGTCTTACTGATACAGCCTCCACACTCTCAAACGGTTACTTACTTGTAGACACGTCAAAAGCCCCTGGTAGTGGCATTGTTAACCAAACTATCCAGTTCCACGACACTGCCGATCGCTACACTCTCAACGGTGCTACCAGTATCGCCAATCTTTATACAAACGCAACGACTGCAACTTCTAACCCAGCAGTAACTTTGCGTAGTGTTGGTAGTAGTGGTGGTCAGGTTGCTGCATTTACCTACGACTTAGCGCGTTCGGTCGTCTACACCCGTCAAGGAAATCCCGCCTGGGCTGGACAGGAGCGGGATGGTTTCTCACCAATTCGCGCCAATGACATGTTTTTTGGTGCGGCAAGTAACGATCCTCAACCAGACTGGATCGATATGAATAAGGTTGCTATCCCGCAAGCTGACGAACAACAGCGCTTGCTAGCAAACTTAATTCTGAATATGAACCTGGATAAAAAACCCCTACCCCGTTTCTGGTATTTTCCACATGGGAAGAAAGCAGTTGTGCTGATGACTGGGGACGACCACGGTAATGGAGGAACAGTAGGTCGGTTCAACCAATACAAAACCATGAGTCCGGCTGGTTGCTCTGTAGAAGATTGGGAATGCGTTCGCGGCACTTCATATATTTATCCCAATACGCCAATAAGTAATGCACAGGCAGCCGCTTTCACTGCTGATGGTTTTGAAGTCGGGTTACATGTCAACACAAACTGTGCGAACTATACGCCTACTTCGCTTCAAACTTTCTATACACAACAATTGAGTGCGTGGAGTACCCGCTTTCCCAGCGTACCTGCCTCACCTAGCCAACGCCACCATTGTGGTGTTTGGAGTGACTGGGCTACCGCGTCCAAAGTGGAGCTGAGTCAAGGAATACGGCTCGATACCAACTACTATTTCTGGTCCCCTAACTGGGTAGGCAATCGCCCAGGGTTCTTCACTGGAAGTGGTATGCCAATGCGCTTTGCTGACCTGAACGGAACACTCATTGATGTCTATCAAGCAACTACACAGATAACTGATGAGTCGGGACAAACATATCCTTTCACGGTTAATACTCTACTCGATCGCGCACTAGGAGCAGAGGGATATTACGGTGTTTTTACTGTCAACGCCCATACTGATAGCAATATTTCATCCGTATCAGATGCAGTAGTTACCTCAGCACAAGCCCGTGGTGTACCGATTGTTTCTGCCCGTCAAATGTTGACCTGGCTTGATGGTCGCAACAACTCCTCATTTAGTGGATTGGCATGGAATAACAATACTTTAAGCTTTGCGATCGCGCCAGGTACAGGCACAAGAGGGCTACAAGCAATGTTACCAGTGCGATCGGCTGCTGGAACAGTTGCCAGCATTACGCTTAACGGTAGCCCAGTTACTTACACAACCCAGCAAATCAAAGGTATTGAGTACGCCTTGTTCTCAGCTACGAGCGGCAATTACGTTGCTACATACACTAACGCTACTACAGACACGACTCCACCCAGCGTCAGTTCTACTTCACCTAGTAACGGAGAGCCAAATGCTGGTATTGGATCGAGCGTAACAGCCACCTTTAGCGAAACGGTAGATCCAGCAACAATTAATGCAAATACCTTCGTACTGAAAGATTCTACCAATGCGATCGTACCCGCTAGCGTCACCTACAACGCAGCAACCCGCACCGCTACATTGCAACCAAGCAGTTCGTTAGTCACAGGCAGAACGTATACCGCTACCGTCATCGGCGGGACGAGCCAGCCTCGCGTCCAAGACTTAGCAGGCAATCCCCTAGTCGCTAACTTCAGTTGGTCTTTTACCACCACAACATCTAGTTCGTATAGCTTCTGGAATGACACGGCAACTCCCGCTATAGCAGCCAACTCTGACACTCAAGCTGTAGAACTGGGAGTCAAGTTCAAGTCCGATCTCAACGGTTATGTGACGGGCATCCGCTTCTACAAAGGTAGTGGAAATACTGGGACGTACATTGGCAACCTCTGGACGAGTACGGGGCAGCTACTAGCAACCGCCACCTTTAGCAACGAAACTGCTACGGGTTGGCAACAAGTCAAATTTTCTCAACCAGTAGCGATTAACGCCAACACCGTTTACGTCGCCTCCTACCACACTAGCGTCGGTCGTTATGCCATCAACGAAGGTTATTTTGCTACTGCTAGCGTCGATAATCCACCCCTACATTTTCTCCGCGATGGCGAGAGTGGCGGGAATGGAGTCTATAAGTACGGTACAACTGGCTTCCCCAACCAAACCTATCGCGCCAGTAACTATTGGGTTGATGTCACCTTTGCCACCAATGCTACCAATCCACCCCCACCAGTTACAGATACAACTGCGCCCAGCATCAGTGCGACTTCTCCTAGCAACGGCGCGACTAATGTGAGTACTAGCACGAGCATCGCTGCCACTTTTAGCGAAGCGCTCGACCCGGCGACGATTAACAGCAACACTTTTGTGTTGCAGGATGCCAATAACGCGCTCGTCCCTGCCACGGTCAGCTACGATGCCGCTAGCCGCACTGCTACACTGCAACCGAGCAATCTACTGGCAACTGGTGCAACCTATCGCGCTACCCTCAGAGGTGGGACAACTCAACCACGGGTACAAGACCTCGCTGGCAATGCTCTAGCAACAAATTCCACCTGGTCTTTCACCACCGCAGCCGCAGCATCGACTTCTACGTATAGTCTTTGGAACAGTGCAATCATTCCTGCACAAATCGCCACTTTCGATCCTTATCCTGTCGAGGTAGGAGTTAAGTTCAAGTCGAATACGAACGGCTATATCACGGGTATTCGCTTCTACAAAGGCAGTGGTAACACGGGTTTGCACAAAGCAACTTTGTGGACTAGCAACGGACAGCAAATAGCAACAGCAACATTTACAAATGAAACTGCCACGGGCTGGCAGCAGGTCAACTTTGCCCAACCAGTACCAATTACTGCTAACACCGTCTACGTCGCCTCCTATCACACCACAACTGGCAACTACGCTTTCGCGCTGAACTACTTTGCTAATTCTGGGCTTGATAACGGACCATTACATGCTTTGCGTGATGGAGCTAACGGTGGCAACGGCGTTTTCAAGTATGGCAATGGTGGCTTCCCTTCTCAGACATTTCGGTCGAGTAACTATTTTGTCGATGTCGTGTTTACTCCAAATCAGTAAATCTCTATAGCAAACGAAGATCCGCATTTTATCTAAAGCCAGGGAATAGGGTTCCCTGGCATTGTCTATCCACAACTGCTCGAACAGAAAATCAAATGAAAAAAAGATTAATTAGGTTTATTGCAATTGCAAGTGCAGCAATGTTTCTGGTCTTAGGACTGGATGTGGGGTCTAAATTGCAAGTGCAAAAGGCGATCGCTGCCGATATCTGCGCTGCTCCCACCAATGCGATCGCGGCGGAAAATTGTTTAACGGGTAATCCTTCTACAGAGTGGGATATTAGCGGTGTTGGCGATACGAGTATTCAAGGCTTTGCCAGCGATATTAGCGTTAATCGAGGTGAGACAGTCAACTTCAAAATCAAAACTAACGCCACTAGTTATCGCCTCGACATCTATCGCATGGGTTACTATCGTGGCATGGGCGCTCGTAAAGTCACGACCGTTCAAGTTTTAAATCGCCCTCAAAGTCAACCAAACTGCCTCAATGATGGAGCAACGGGACTAGTCGATTGCGGTAACTGGGCGGTGTCTGCTTCCTGGGCTGTACCGACCAACGCCGTATCGGGTATCTACTTTGCCAAGCTCGTCCGTACTGATACTGGGGGAGCTAGCCATATTGTTTTCATTGTCCGAGATGACGCTGGTACGTCCGACCTGCTGTTTCAGACTGCCGATACTACCTGGCAAGCTTACAACAACTATGGTGGCAATAGTCTCTATACCGGATCTCCAGTTGGTAGAGCTTATAAGGTTAGCTACAATCGCCCATTTAACACGCGCGTGGTTGATGGTGGTCAGGATTGGTTGTTTGCCACCGAGTATCCAATGGTTCGCTGGCTGGAAGCTAACGGATATAACGTCAGCTACTTCACTGGAGTAGATAGCGATCGCTACGGCAGCCTGATCCGCAATCATAAAATCTTCTTATCGGTCGGTCATGACGAGTATTGGTCGGCAGGGCAACGCGCCAACGTAGAAGCCGCTCGCGATCGCGGCGTGAATTTGGCTTTCTTCAGCGGTAACGAAGTTTATTGGAAGACGCGCTGGGAAAACGCCATTGATGGGTCGGGGACATCCTATCGTACTCTAGTCGCCTATAAGGAGACCGTAGCCAATGCAAAAATCGATCCGCAACCAGGGATCTGGACTGGTACTTGGCGCGATCCGCGCTTCAGCCCACCAGCCGATGGTGGTCGTCCTGAAAATGCCTTAACTGGCACTCTCTTTACAGTTAATGACGGGGCGACAACTGCTATGAAAGTACCTGAAGCAGATGGTAAGATGCGTTTTTGGCGTAATACGAGTGTTGCCACCCTCTCGCCAGGAAGCACTGCTACACTATCCGATCGCACGCTCGGTTATGAATGGGATGAGGATATTGACAATGGCTTCCGACCAGCTGGCTTAATTCGGATGTCAACAACTACTGTTGACAATGCACCCGTTCTACAAGACTATGGCTCTAGGTTTGGACGGGCTAGAGCAACTCACCATCTGACGCTGTATAAACATAATAGTGGTGCGCTCGTATTTGGCGCTGGAACAGTCCAGTGGTCTTGGGGCTTAGATGGGAATCACGATCGCGGTAGCTCGGTTCCAGATGTGCGGATGCAGCAGGCGACGGTTAACTTATTTGCTGACATGGGCGTGCAGCCCAATACATTGCAGGCTGGATTGGTTCCTGCCACTGCCTCAACCGACATCACCGCTCCTACTTCAACAATCTCATCGCTACCATCTGTCAGCGTACAGGCAGGAAGCCCAGTCACGATTAGTGGTACGGCAAGCGATACTGGTGGTATTGTTGGCGGTGTTGAGGTATCTGTTGATGGTGGTACGACATGGCATCCAGCTACGGGTCGTGCTAACTGGAACTATACTTGGACACCACAAGCAACTGGATCGGTAATCACTAAAAGTCGCGCGATCGACGATAGCGGCAACCTTGAAACTTCTGGAGCAACCACTACCGTTACAGTTGGGGAACGTTCCTGTCCTTGCAGTACCTGGAATGACACGGCAACCCCGACCACAGCAGCCAGCTCTGATGCTCAAGCTGTAGAACTAGGAGTCAAGTTCAAGTCCGACCTCAACGGTTATATCACTGGCATCCGCTTCTACAAAGGCAGTGGTAATACCGGGACGCACATTGGCAACCTCTGGACGAGTGCGGGACAGCTACTAACAACCGCTACCTTTAGCAACGAAACTGCTACAGGCTGGCAACAAGTTAACTTTTCTCAACCAGTGGCGATTAACGCCAACACCGTATACGTCGCCTCCTACCACACCAGCAGCGGTCGTTACGCCATCAACGAAGGCTATTTTACCAGCAGCATCGATAGCCCACCACTACACTTTCTACGCGATGGCGAGAGTGGCGGGAATGGAGTGTACAAGTATGGTACAACTGGCTTTCCCACCAACACCTATCGCGCCAGCAACTATTGGGTTGATGTCACCTTTGCCACCAATGCTACCAATCCCACTCCACCAGTTACAGATACAACTTCGCCCAGCATCAGTGCAGTTTCTCCCAGCAACGGCGCGACTAATGTGAGTACTAGCACGAGCATCGCTGCCACTTTTAGCGAAGCGCTCGACCCGGCGACGATAAATGCCAACACTTTTGTGTTGCAGGATGCCAATAACGCGCTCGTCCCTGCCACTGTCACCTACGATGCCGCTAGCCGCACCGCTACACTGCAACCGAGCAATCTACTGGCAACTGGTGCAACCTATCGCACTACCATCAGAGGTGGGACAACTCAACCACGGGTACAAGACCTAGCAGGTAACGCCTTAGCAACAAACTCTACTTGGTCTTTCACCACCGCAGCCGCAGCATCGACTTCTGCTTATAGTATTTGGAATTCTAACGCAATGCCTATTGTGGTAGCCGACTCCGATACCGCAGCCGTGGAACTCGGCATTAAGTTTGAAACAGATGTCAGCGGCTATATCACTGGCATTCGATTCTACAAGAGTACTGGAAATACGGGCGTACATACTGGTAACTTGTGGACTAGCAGCGGACAACAACTAGCAACGGCAACATTTACCAACGAAACTACTTCAGGTTGGCAGCAAGTCAACTTCGATCGCCCCGTAGCAATTAGCGCCAATACTGTCTATGTTGCTTCTTATCACACTAATGTCGGGCGTTACTCTAGTGATGAGAATTACTTTGCTGTTTCTGGCGCTGACAATGGACCGCTACACTTTCTAGTCAATGGAGCTAGTGGTAGCAATGGAGTTTACAAATACGGCTCCAGCGGCTTCCCCAACCAAACATATAAGGCAAGTAACTACTGGGTTGATGTTGTCTTTACTGCCCAATAACTAAATCCTATTTAGCACGATCTGTAGGGGCGCACAGCTGTGCGCCCCTACACATGTTACGCACGCAATCGAGAATTGCTATAAAAAGTTCCTTAAAAGCGATCGCATTCCTCCTTGGGTAAATGCGATCGCTTTTTTTGCCATAGTAGACTTGCCAGATTTCAAAATTTAGCTGGCTATTACAGTTGCAGGAATTCTTGGATAGCAGACCAACGGGCTTCAAAAGTATGGCACGCTTGCATTAAGGCTAGGGCGTTGGTGCGGAGGCGATCGAGTTCGCCAGGGATATTATAAAGGCGTACTAGTGCTTCTGCCATTAAGTCGGGGCGATATCGGGGTACGAGGATACTATTGAAGTTGTCTTGGATCGTTTCGCGGTTGCCAATAATGTCAAACGCAATGACAACACATCCAGTGGCGAGGGTTTCAATTACAGTTCTAGGACAGCCTTCTCCCCACAAGAGATCCTTACCAATATTCATGCTGAGGAAAACTTCGCAAGAACGCATCCCGGCAAGAACCTCCGCTTCAATGCCCTGAATTCGCTGAAATTCTAAGTCGAGACCCTTCGCTCGAATGGCTTCTTGTATAACTGTGAGATAGGCTTCTGTGTGAGAACCTTCAACCATGTAGCCAATGCGACGAGGTTGCCGTTGCTCTGGAGTCGGAAACCAAAGGGTGCGATCGATCAAATTAGGCAAAAGGGTACAGGCACGCTGGAAGTGAGCCATGTGCCAAGCCTGAATCGTGCGGGAAATAGCAGCTACACCTTTAAGTTTGCCTTGATACAGCTCTGCCAAGGCAGCAAAATCTTGATGCTCGGTAATTGCTAGCTCCATATCCCAAAAGTAAATCTGCTGGCTGGGTTGTATGAAAGCTTTAGCACCTGCGAGAGAAGTCACGCAGCGTACATTCTGAGCCGACTTAAGTTTCTCCTGATATTCAGCTATGGAAAGATGAGGTTGACTATCGAGCAACCAAGGTTCGTAGCTACCGTCATAGGTAACCATGTAAGCTTCGTAGCCTTTTTGACGCAGCAGTTTCACTAGCAGATTGAGTTCTTTAGTGCCACCACAAAATTTTAAGTTGCCTTGGAAACTAGCATCGATACAATAGGAAGCAAAAATAATCGGTTTGCTCACTGGAGTTGCCAGCTGTTGGATTGGTGACTCGTCTGAGATATAAGGGATAGTATTTTCTGGAGCCTTGACAATACCAAGTTTCATTCCAAGACGTTTCATGTTGGCATGAATGCCAGTGAAGCGAAGGAGATTGCTGACTTGATGAATCAATCCGCCGCGTAAATCCTCAAAGAAATAGGGGATAGAACGGGCAATTGCAAGTTTGATCCGAGTACTACCATTACGAGTACGCCAATATGTCCACATAATATAGGAAAAATTTTTATCTTCAGGGTTTAGGATTTTGACTCCATTTTTGTAAGCGGCGGTAGTAGTGCCAGTAAAACCATTCCGGTAGCAAGACGTTAAGTCGTCCAAAACCATGTTTCTTAATGAGTTCAACCCAACTAGAGAAACGCTGCTTTAAAGGCATTAGTCTCAGGCGAGATTGAACGATCTCCTCAATTTCAATGTCTCTTGAGCTAAAAACTTTTTGTAAGAAAACATCTGGCTCGCCGACAAACATTCGATCTACCGTTGGAGTTGATGTTACAGTTAACCGAGGCACAGTTGTCGCACGGCAGTACACATCTTCTAAGTAGCGCTGCCAATGACTCCCCATGTGTCTCTCTGTAATTGTTTGTCGAGTGGCTTCCCCAAGAGATAGTCGGAATTCTTCATCTTCAACCAAGCGGGATAGCGCTGCCGTGTACTCTGGAAGATTGCGTGCAAGGATCAGCTTGTCAGTCAAACCTGGTGCATCAGCACTCAGTATTTTGGACGCATGAGAGTAGGGATAGCGGCTGACCAGAGGCGTACCATAGCTTCCTGCTTCCAATAGCGATGTAATCGAGACGAAAGGAAATGAATCAACATAAATATCGGCAGCTTGGTAGAATACGGCAGTATCTTCGCGCTGCCCGAAAACTTTAATTCTCCCCTGCGATCGCTGGATAGCTACCGACCATTCCTCGGTGTCAACTGGACCAATTACGATTAGAATCGCTCGGTCGTATTTTTCCAATAATGGGACGTGTGCATCCGCAAAGCTAACTCCATCAATCGTTCTGTACTTGAGCGACCGAGCGATAGAGAGCAAGACAACGCTGTCTTCAGCAAAACCAAGTTGTCGTTTTGCCTCCGTGCGGGAAAGCATTCTTTGGGTGGGATTTAAAATAATCGGCAGGATAGCGGTGCGATCGCTCGCTATGCCTCGACGCTCTTGTGATAAGCGCATACCAGATTCTCGCAGATTAGCCACGACATCGCTGATACTCACTCCTTGCCAAAAGCAGTGATCGCCGTAATCTACAAAGATAATCGGTGGAGATTGTTCCCTGTTTGCAAATGCAATTGTTGGCATCACATCGTAACTCCATATATGCAGTACGACTAGATCCGCTGATGCAGCAATGTCGCGTAGTCTTTTCGCCCAAGAGACAAGGTTGCCGATGCTCTTGTCTAGCGCATATATTCTACCCTGGCTGTTATTGACGGCATCCTTCAGAAATTTAGGAACCTCGTGCAGTCCCTGCCGCGTTAATACAAGCGAGTGGGAACGCTCAGTATCCTGCCCAATCCAGCGCCAAAGCATTCTAGAATGTCCGCCAATGCCCATGACGGCAGTGGAAACATGCAATATGTTTCTTGGTGCTTTATTGCATGAGGAATTTTTATTAAGAGTAACGTCGAGCGGTATAGCCTGTCGTCCGATTGTCAGGAGAATTTGCTCTAGTTCAGGGCTAACAAAAAGACCGCAGTGTTGCTCAGTGGCATATAAAGCTGCAATTTCTGCATACACTGCTGCTGTGTGATATTCACCCCTTTGGATAAAGTCTCTCGCCCGAGCAACTAAGTTGCGAAATACCTCGAAGTTTTGTGGAATTAGGCGGCTGCCTTCTTCTCGCCAAAGGCTGAGTGTATCGCTAGCTATTGTCTCCATACAATACTGTTTGCTATCTCCTACTAATCTTTAGTTGGCGCTATGCTCAAACCTGACAAGCAGTTTTCAAAACCGCGATCGCCCGCTCCTGCTCCTCCTCAGTCATCTGATGGAAAAGTGGCAAAACAATTGTCCGATCTTGAGCTTGTTCGCTCTCGATGAGGCGATCGCCACCACACGACCAAGCCTCAATTTGATATGCTGCTTCGCGGTGAGCGCACATAATCCCGCGTCGCGTGGAAATCCCAGCATCAAGCATCGTCTGCATGACTTGTACCTGGTCGCATTCCTTTGGCAGACGGACGCAGTAACCCTGCCAATTACTCCGCGCCCAAACTGGCTCTGTTGGTAATTTCAATCCCTGCACAGCCGCCAGCTTTTCTCGATATCGCTCTGCCAACAGACGACGGCGTGCGACAATCTCCGGCAAGCGCTTGAGCTGTTCCCGTCCCACTGCCGCTTGAATGTCGGTCATCCGGTAGTTGTAGCCCAACATCGGGTAAGTCTCGAAAATCACTTGCTTTGCACCGTGGCGCACCGTGTCAGAAACACTCATGCCGTGTTGTCGCCACAGACGAAACTGTTTGTCCCATTCAGGATTACTGGTGGTTAGCATTCCACCATCGCCAGTCGTAATTACCTTGCGGGGATGGAAGGAAAAACAGGCGATATCACCGTGTGGCTTACCGATTTTTTCCCACTCACCATCCCAGAGAATTTCACTGCCAATAGCGCAAGCTGCATCTTCGATAACTGGCAAATTGTAGCGACGCGCAACCTCCGCAATTGCTTTGAGGTCGCAAGGCATTCCCATTTGGTGGACGACCAGAATCGCGCGAGTGCGCTCGCTCACCACTGCTTCAATTAAAGTGGGATTAATGTTGTACGTATGCGGCTCGATATCCACAAATACGGGGAGCGCACCGCAGTATCGGATACTATTGGCAGTGGCAATATAGGAATGGCTGACGGTAATTACCTCATCCCCAGGTTTTACGCCCACGGCTAACAGAGCCAAGTGCAAAGCCGTGGTGCAATTAGAGACAGCACAAGCAGACTTTGCCCCTACATAGGCTGCAAACTCTTGCTCGAAAGCGGTGACTTCGGGTCCTTGCGTCACCCAACCGGACAGAATCGCCCGCTTCGCGGCATCTGCCTCGGCTTCACCCATCCAAGGTTTGGCAATTGGAATATTCTGCATCTGCTCAGACATGGCATATTTCCTTTGCTTGTTTTTCATCGCTCCACCATTTAACGAGCCGACGCAACCCCTCTTCTAGCGAGATTTGTGCCTCAAAACCCAGCAATTCTCTGGCTTTGCTGACATCTGCCAGTCGGCGCTGTACGGGGTTGACTTTGCGTTCTGCACCATATTCTGGCTGCAAATCCGATCCCATCACTCTAGCCAAACTGTAAGCTAGGTCGTTCAAACTGCTTTCTACACCGCTAGCAATATTAAACACTTCGTCTGTCACATCGGCTTTAGCCGCCAAGATGTTTGCCCTGGCGATATCTTCGATGTAGACAAAATCCATTGTCTGCTTGCCATCACCGAAAATCAGTGGCGCTTGACCTGCGCTCATGCGTTCCATCCAGCGGATCAGCACTTCGGTGTAAACGCCGTAAATATCCATGCGCGGACCGTAAACGTTGAAGTAACGCAAAGCTACATAGTCCAGCCCGTACATTTCATAGAAACTACGTAATAGTCCCTCGTTAAATGTCTTAGCTGCACCGTAAATCGTGCGGTTGTTGTAGGGATGGTGCGCTTCTGTGGTGGGAAATGCTTCTGCCATGCCGTAGATGGAGGCGGAGGAAGCTGCAACTACTTTGCTCACACCTGCATTCACCGCAGCTTCCAAGACGTTGAAAGTACCATTCGCTAACACTTCTAATGCCAGACGCGGTTCTTCAGCACATTGATTAATCCGAATTGCTGCTTGATGAAAGACAACATCGACACCTTGCATTACGTCTGCAAGCAGTTGGCGATCGCGAATGTCACCTGTAACAATCTTCACCGAGCCGCGCTCTAATGCCCAGCTCAAATTTTTTTGATTCCCGCGAGTGAAATTATCAAGAATAATAATCTCAGCGATTCCCTGCTTGACCAAAAGATCGGTAATATGGGAGCCTACTAAACCAGCTCCACCCGTAATGAGTACTTTGTCTATCTGCATTTGTTAAACCTAAAACCTAGTAGAGTCAGGCATTACGCACTTGAAGTTTCAGATCTTGACGACCACCCCCCTAGACCCACTTAAAAAGGGGGGAATAAAGCCCCCAATTCATCGGGGGTTGGGGGATCGACTGCGTAACTCCTGAGAGTATTTATTTGAATTTTGCAACTGTAACTCCGAAGCGATCGCACTCGCTAGTCATCTACTTTTTGCCTCTGCTAAAAAGTAAATAGTGGTTGAGTATTCAATTGGAAGATCTAGACCTAGCTCGAATAAGCCACGTAGTTGCTTGTCGTTACAGGCAGCAAGCATACTATTAGGTAATACCTTGGCAAACATGCCTTTCTGCTCGACGATCTGAAATCCAGCCCCTACAAGTAGCTTTTCCATTTCGTAACACGTAAAAGCATGTTTATGTCCCATGCGTCGGTCTGTCTCACCCAATTCTCCTGGATAGGTTGCTAAGCCCATCTTCACAGCCAAACGTCGGTGTAAACTGAGTGCGTGAGGCACGACAACAGCTAATTTACCCCCTGGTTTAAGCCAGTTCTGCCTCGCCATCTGGAGAATCAGCCCGGGATCGTCTACATGTTCGAGGACAAAGGTTGCTAGAACAGTATCAAAAGTTCGATCTGGCTGGTAGTCTTCAAATAAAGAGCAAACTGGTGTCCAACGCTTACCATCAAGTCTGCTAGCCAGATCTTGTTGCATAGCAGCTAGCAACCCTGACGAGCCATCTACACTCGTCACGTCGGCAAATTTATCGATTAACTTTGGAGTCCAGATGCGATCGCCTACACCTAATTCTAGAATGCGATCGCCATCAAGCCTAGATATTACCAAATCTGAGACGAGATCTAGCACTTTCTGGTCAACTCCTCTATCTGGTGTGGGATTGAGGTACTCAACCGTGATTTGCTCTAATTCTCTGGTCGATTCCAACCGCTTCGATGTTTCTATCACTTTTGTTTCCTCGACACTTGCAATCTTTTGTCCGAAAGGTTTTTCCTTCCGCCTTTTGCTATATCTCTAACGGTGCAGATTGTACTCTCAATACAGCAACTACCTTGCTAGGCTCCGTAACTATTTGCATAGTTTTTCAAGTTCTCTGATGGTTCGTATGCATCACGCCAGCGGAGAAAACGAGCGGGAACGCCAGCAACGATCGCAAACGGTGGCACGTCCTTAGTCACAACTGCTCCTGCACCGACAATACTGCCTTTGCCAACTGTTACCCCAGGCAAAATGACTGCATTCATACCAATATCGGCTCCGGCTTCAATTTTGACCGATTTGATTTCTAAGTCAGTTTGAATAATCGGAACGTCAATCGGTAATCCAGTATGAGTGGAACCCAAAACTTTTGCTCCTGGTCCCCACCCGACATTCTCTTCAATCGTTAAGTCACGCGCATCAAAGTAGCTTTGCGGTCCAATCCAAACGTTGTTCCCAATGATGCATTTACCATCGAAGCGTCCTTGAATGTAGCTCTGCGAACCAATGAACACGCGATCGCCGATCTCAAATGTTTCGAGATGCTTAAAACCTGCTCCACTCTCAATCCGCACTCCATGTCCAAATCGCTGCGCTACGGCTCGCCAGATTGCCCGCCGCATCAGTCCATCAACATCTCCATCACCGATCGCAAAGCGCGAGTACAACTCAAGTAATGCTTTTTGTCCGTACCGATCGAGGAGATATTCTGCTAATCCAATTTCAAAGTTAGGATCTGGTTGAAAGTCTTTCAAGCCATGAACGGCTTTGACTATTCTAGTTCCATCTAGTTCAAACATTGACTTCCTCAACTGTTTTCTGACTAGCTATTTCACTCGATTGATAAACTTTCAAAGGCATATTGCCACCAACTATACATTTGCCTTGGCAACGAAGATCGAATACCCATCGATGTCTCGGACACACTAACTTATCGTTATGAACCTCGACCTGAGAAAGATCTGCTCCCGCGTGAGGACAATAGCGTTGAACGTGGTATTCCTTCTCGCCATCTCTGACTATAAATTCTTCGTTTTCGGCTGCTTGAAGCGTTTTTTCCACTTGAGCAATAAGTTTAGGTTCGTTACCGTAGCGTAAGATTGCAAACAAGGGCCAGTTATAAGCATCTGGTCGGCGTTTTGCTTTGAACCTCATACTTAAGAACAAACTTTCCCAATGCTCTTTACCTTCTACTAGTAAATTGGCGATCGCAGTGTCTATGGTAAATTCATAGTTTGGCGTTTCCGTACACGAGCGCATAATTGCAAACTCGCGATCGCGTGTTTCAACATACACAGAGCCACCATTCACACCAGTCAGCGTAAATTTTACTAGAGCGTTGACTTTCTCAGTTAGGTAAATGCTAGCAGAGAACAACTGCTGAATATAGACGATAAATTCCTGCAAAAATTCTTGATCGGGCTGGGGTAAACTACTTAGATAGGACTGAATAACAGCGGCTCTTTTCTGCTTGTAATTATCTAATACTAACGCTTTTTGCGAAAGTTCAAGCGAGCTAAACTGGCGGGTAATTTCTAGTTGTCTATCGGATGATAATTTTACGACATCCCCAGGTAAAAGTAGACTTAAATTCCCATTTATTTGTTGAGCAAGCTCTTCGTACACATCCCACTGATCGGGAAAAATGCCGTTCTCCTGAAAATTTAAGTGGAACAGCTCGTCTTCCAAAAAGGCGGGAGGTCCAGCATAATGAAAAACATGTTTGGCACAAATATTATTAGCAAAGTCAACAAAACTATCTAACATATCTTGTTTAAGTTTTGCTGCTATTCGTTGTTGTTTTTTAGCTTCATATGCATAAGTTGCTGGATACCACATTGCTCCCGAAAACTGGGCAAAGAGGAAATCGATCCCTAATTTCCTATATTTAGGAATATCTTCATCTGGAATATGGCAATCATTTTTGTGCAAGATCTTCGTATTACCAACTTCAATCAGTAATGCCGAATCTATCTTGTAAAGCGACTCGTCTTTAACAACAGCAACGCTGAAGTTTTCAGCCAGATGATATGATTCCCAATCTTTGAGTTGCAATATGCGGGTAAAACCAAGCTTGGCAATTTCTCTAGCAAAGGTATCTGTCAAAAACTCGGCAATAATAACAGTGACTTTATGCTTGGGAAAGTCTTTCAGAAAATCTCGGTCAAAATGATCGTCATGATCGTGGCTGATATACAAATAATCTGCGTCGTATAAGTCTTGTCGTTCGAGAAAATCATTCGGTGGGTATTGATGCCAACTATGCAAGAAAGCACCGCTTTCGCTCATCCAAGGATCGCATAGTAATGTCACGCCATCAGCTTTGAGGAGAATACCAGCGTGACCAAGAAATTTTAAGGAAAAAGAATCAGACATATTCAGCAATCACCGCATTGATAATCTGGGTTTGTGAATCTGCGATCAATTCTGCATACATTGGTAAGGACAACACTTCCTTTGATGCCGCTTCTGAGTGAGGAAACTCGCCAGCTTGATAACCCAGGTCGGCATAAGCTGGTTGTAGGTGTACCGGAATCGGATAGTGAATGCCTGTTTGGATTCCTTTCTCTTGCAGCTTTTGTTGTAAGGTATCCCGTTGCTGCGATCGCACGGCATAGACATGGTAAACGTGATGGCTGTAAGGCATCGCTGTCGGAGTTTTCACACCTGCATTTGCTAGCGGTTTGTCATATCGTGCGGCGTGCGCTCTGCGTGCCTCTGTCCAGGCATCTAAATGGCGTAACTTCACCCGCAAGATCGCTCCCTGGATGCCATCCATGCGGTAGTTGTATCCCTTAAAGACATGGTGATACTTGCGTTCTTGTCCCCAATCGCGCAGCATCCGCATTTTGCGCTCGTATTCGGGATTGTTGGTGACGACCATACCACCTTCA